>NZ_JASCAS010000008.1:0-214959 GCF_029967615.1 Aeromonas sp. V90_14
CCACTACTTAAGAAGCCCAGTCGAAAGACTGGGCTTTTTTTCGTTTCCGACACCGTACTCCTTTTCCCTCACCTCACACCGTCATCATCCGACCATCGCCCCTGAGAGAGGTTGCCGCTATAATGGCCGCCCTCAAGCAAGGTGGTGGTATGAAAGCAGAGTATCTACAGCGATTCGGGGGCATTGCCCGTCTTTATGGTCAGAGTGCGCTGCGCTCCTTCAGCCAGGCGAAAGTCTGTGTGGTCGGGATAGGTGGCGTCGGCTCCTGGGCGGCCGAGGCGCTGGCCCGGGCCGGTATCAACCAGATCACTCTGATCGACATGGACGATATCTGCATCACCAACACCAATCGCCAGATCCACGCCATGCATGGGACGGTCGGCCGTCTCAAGACGGAGGTGATGGCCGAGCGCATCCGTGCCATCAATCCGGATTGCGAAGTGATCGAGGTGGATGATTTCGTCACCGCCGATAATCTGGCCGAGCATATCAAGTGGGAGTTTGACTATGTGGTGGATGCCATCGACTCGGTCAAGGCCAAGGTGGCGCTGATTGCCTTCTGCAAGCGCAACAAGATCCCGGTGATCGTGGCGGGTGGCGCCGGCGGGCAGATGGATCCGACCCAGATCACCGTGGCCGACTTGGCCAAGACTATCCAGGACCCGCTGGCCGCCAAGGTGCGCTCCGACCTGCGCCGGCTGCACAACTTCAGCAAGAATCCGGCGCGCAAGTTCGGGGTGGAGTGTGTCTTCTCAACCGAGCAGCTGAGTTATCCGGATGGCAATGGCGGCACCTGTCAGGCCAAGGCGGCCAGTGACGGCAATATGAAGATGGATTGCGCCTCCGGCTTCGGCGCCGTGACGCCGGTGACGGCTACCTTTGGCTTGGTCGCGGCTTCCCGGGTATTAAAGAAGATTGCCGAGCGGGGAGCCTGTGCCGAGAGAGGCCGGGAATGAAGAGGCAGGATCGATTGGCGAAGCCTGATCGACCACTGGACAAGGCGGGTTAGACGGCCTGCTCCCGGATTGCCAACACGATAGCTCTGAGCCCGTTACCTCGTGACGGGCTCAAGTGTTTCTCAAGCCCCAGTTCGCTGAAATACTCTTCCATATCAAACGCCTGGATCGTCGTAGACGATTGGTGGTTGAGCGCCGCCAGCACGATGACGATAAGGCCCCGCACGATGCGGGCATCGGAATCGCAAGCAAAGTGCCAGTTACCATCCTCGCCTTTCTCCCCCTTCAGCCAGGCCTGGCTTTCACACCCCTTGAGGCGAAATGCCTCCTGCTGCCATTCGCCGGGCAGGGCAGGGAGCTGTTTGCCGAGCTGGATGATGAGCCGGTACTGGTTTTCCCAACCGTTTGCTGCCGCAAACTGCTGACGGATACTATTTGCGTCGGGCTCAACGCCTATCCGGGTATAGGTTGCGAGGCTGTTCATTGGATTGTCTGCCTTAGAAGAAGTCACTGAGTTTGTGCAGGGCGGCCAGCAGGGCGTCGACATCGTCCCGATTGTTGTAGCAGGCCAGCGAGGCGCGCAGGGTACCGCCGATACCGAGCGATTCCATCAGCGGCATGGCGCAGTGATGGCCGACCCGCAGCGCGATCCCCTGCATGTCGAGCAGGGTGGCGGCGTCCTGCGGGTGGATATCCTCCAGCAGGAAGGAGACGGCGCCGGCGCGTCGGCGAGGTTCGCCGACCAGATGCAGCCCTGGTACCTGTTGCAGACCCGCGACCAGATAGTCTGTCAGTGCCTGCTCATGGTTGGCGAGCCATTGCCGGTCTTGCGCCATCACAAAGTCGATGGCGGCGGCGAGGCCGATGGCGCCGGCAATATGAGGAGTACCAGCTTCAAACTTGAAGGGCAGGGTATTGAAGGTGGTGCCGGCGAAGCTGACTCTGTCGATCATCTCGCCCCCCGCTTGCCAGGGCGGCATCCGTTCCAGCAGTTCGGTACGGCCCCACAGCACGCCGATGCCGGTCGGGCCATAGAGCTTGTGGCCGGAGAAGGCGTAGAAGTCGCAGCCGATGGCCTGCACATCCACCTCGAGGTGGGCCACCGCCTGAGCGCCGTCGATCAGGGTCAGAGCGCCGACCGCCTTGGCCGCTGCCACCATCTCTTTGACCGGATTGACGGTGCCAAGGGCATTGGAGACGTGGGCCACGCTCACCAGCCGGGCGCGTGGCCCCAGCATGGCGTGATAGGCCGCTAGATCGAGATCACCCCGCTCATCGAGGGGGATGACCCGAATAAGGGCGCCGGTGCGCTCGGCAATCAGCTGCCAGGGGACGATGTTGGCGTGGTGCTCCAGGGTGCTGAGGATGATTTCGTCCCCCGCCTTGAGCTCGCTCATGCCCCAGCTCTGGGCCACCAGATTGATCGCCTCAGTAGTGCCACGGGTCCAGATCACCTCGCGACTGTGAGACGCATTGATAAAGCGGGCAACCGTCTCGCGGGCGGCCTCGAAAGCTCGGGTGGCGCGGCCGCTCAGGGCATGGGCGGCGCGGTGCACGTTGGCGTTGTCAGCCCGATAGTAGTGCGCGATGGCGTCCAGCACCGCCTGGGGTTTCTGGGTGGTGGCGGCGTTATCCAGATAGATCAGAGGGTGGCCGTTGACCTCTTGCGCCAAGGCCGGAAACTGGCTGCGCAGCCGGGCGTGCTGTTGCTGGTTCATGCTCCCCTCATATCATCTGGAAAAGTCGGCCATGATCCGGAAAATGGCGGTCAAACACAAGGCGCAGTGGCGGGATATTGCCTGCGGTTTCGGCTGCCTGCGGGATCTCTGTTACAATGCCGCCCCTCATCATAAGCCAAGAGATCCGGCCCATGAAGCTCAACCCCAATCAGAACGAAGCGGTCAAGTTTGTCTCCGGCCCTTGCCTGGTGCTGGCGGGTGCCGGATCGGGCAAGACCCGCGTCATCACCAACAAGATTGCCTATCTGGTACAGCAGTGCGGCTACAACGCGCGCAACATCGCCGCCGTCACCTTCACCAACAAGGCCGCGCGGGAGATGAAAGAACGGGTCGGCCAGACCCTGGGTCGCAAGGAGGCACGGGGGCTGATGGTCTCCACCTTCCACACCCTGGGGCTCGAGATCATCCGCCGCGAGCACAAGAGCCTGAACCTCAAGGCCAATTTTTCCCTGTTTGACGATACCGACCAGCTGGCGCTGCTGAAAGAGCTGACCGAGGCGGAGCTCGACAACGACAAGGACAAGCTCTCGGCCCTCATCAGCCAGATCTCCAACTGGAAGAACGACCTCATCCTGCCGGCTCGCGCCATGCGCATCGCCCGCGGCCCGGAAGAAGTGTTGCTGGCCCAGCTCTATGAGCGCTATCACCGCCAGATGGTGGCCTACAACGCGCTGGATTTTGACGATCTCATCGTGATGCCGACCCTGTTGCTCAAGAGCAACGAGGAGGTACGCACCCGCTGGCAGAACAAGATCCGTTATCTGCTGGTCGACGAATATCAGGACACCAACACCAGCCAGTACGAGCTGGTGAAGCAGATTGTCGGCGAGCGGGCCCGTTTTACCGTGGTGGGGGACGATGACCAGTCCATCTACTCCTGGCGCGGTGCCAAGCCGCAGAACCTGGTGTTGCTGAACGAGGATTTTCCCAGCCTCAAACTCATCAAGCTGGAGCAGAACTACCGTTCCAAGCGGCGGATCCTCAAGTGCGCCAACATCCTGATCGCCAACAACCCCCACGTCTATGACAAGGCGCTCTTCTCCGAACTGGATGAAGGGGTGAAGCTCAAGGTGCTGTTTGCCAAGAATGAGGAGCACGAGGCGGAGCGTATCGCCGCCGAGCTGATGGGCCACAAGTTCATGAACCGCACCCGGTTCAAGGATTACGCCATCCTCTATCGGGGCAACCATCAGTCGCGCATCTTCGAGAAGGCGCTGATGACCAACCGCATTCCCTACCGTATCTCGGGCGGCACCTCCTTTTTCTCTCGTACCGAGATCAAGGACATCATGGCCTACCTCAAGCTGCTGGTGAACCCGGACGAGGACACCGCCTTCCTGCGGGTGGTCAACCTGCCGCGCCGCGAGATTGGCCCCACTACCCTCGAAAAACTGGGCCAGTATGCCAACCAGCGCGGCAAGAGCCTGTTTGCCGCCAGCTTCGAGCTGGGGCTGGAGCAACACCTCTCCGGGCGCGGCCTATCCGCCTTGCAGGCCTTCACCAACTGGCTGGTGCGGCTCGGCGATCAGGCCCAGCGCGGCAATCCGGTGGAGGCGGTGCGGGACATGATCAAGGAGATCCACTACGAAGAGTGGCTCTATGAGACCTCTCCCAGCCCGAAGGCGGCAGAGATGCGGATGCAAAACGTCTCCACCCTTTACCGCTGGATCACCGAGATGCTGGAAGGGGATGAGCTGGAGGAAGCGATGACTCTGGCTCAGGTGGTTACCCGGCTCACCCTGCGTGACATGATGGAGCGCAACGAGGGAGAGGACGAGGCTGACCAGGTGCAGCTGATGACCCTGCACGCCTCCAAGGGGCTGGAGTTTCCCTATGTCTATATGGTGGGCATGGAGGAGGGCTTGCTGCCCCATCAGACCAGCATCGATGAAGACAACGTGGAGGAGGAGCGGCGCCTAGCCTATGTGGGCATCACCCGGGCCCAGACCGAACTGACTTTTACCCTCTGCAAGGAGCGGCGCCAGTACGGCGAGTCGGTGCGGCCGGAGCCGAGTCGCTTCCTGCTGGAACTGCCGCAGGATGATCTGGAGTGGGAAAACCAGAAGAAGGTGACGGCCGAGGAGCGTCAGCAGAAGGGGCAGGTCGGGGTCGCCAACCTGAGAGCGCTATTCAAGAAGGATTGAGTGGCGGTTAGCCGCGCTCACTCTTGGTCTGGGTGAGCAGGGGCGTGATATCGGCACCGGGCATGGGGGGCGAGATATAGCGCCCCTGGCCCATCAGACAACCGAGATCGATCAGTTTCTGCAGCTGTTGCTGATTTTCGATGCCTTCCACCACCAGGGTGAAGTCCAGATCCTGGCAGATGTCGCGCATGGCTCGGATGAGGGCGAGATCCTTCGGTGACTGCAGCATGCGATGAGTGAAGCTGTCATCCACCTTGATGTAGTCCACCGGAAAGTGGAACAGGGCGTTGAGGGACGAAAACCCGGTACCAAAGTCATCAAGACTTATCTGGATACCCTTGGCTCTCAATTCGTGCAAAGAGGTGAGGGCATCGGAGTCCTGCCGTGACAGCTCCCGCTCGTTGAACTCGAAGATCAGATAGCCGGGGGCGATCCCCTCGGATTCGATGATTTCAACCAACTTCATGATCTGCTCATGACTGACCAGATGCTTGCCGGACAAGTTGATGGCCACCTTGAACTTGCTCTGACCTGACAGCGGCAGCCACTCCTTCAATTGTTGGCAGGTGTGGCTCAGGATCTGGTAATCCAGTTCTTGAATGAGACCGCACTGCTCCGCCAGCGGGATAAAGTCGAACGCATCCTTGAGCACTCCCTCTTCGGTGATCCAGCGGGCCATCACCTCCAGCCCGGTCAGCCGGCTGTCCTTGAGCCGGATCACCGGCTGGAAATAGGGGACGATGCGCCCTTCACGCAATGCTCTTGCCAGCATCTCTTCCGGCGAGGCCCAGGTCTGGACCGAGCACTCTTCCGAATAGCTGACGATGCGACTGCGGCCGTTGCGTTTGGCCTGATACATGGCCAAGTCGGCCTGATGGAGCAGCTGGCTGATGTCGGAAGTCTGTTCCGATACGCTGGCTACCCCCAGACTGACCGTGATGCCCAGCTCGTTGCCCATCAGTCGAAAAGGGTAGGAGAGGCGGCTGATGATGCGGTTGAGCACCGGGCTGATATCCTCCTCGGTCTTGCTGTTGTCCAGATAGATGACGAATTCATCCCCGCCCAGCCTGGCCACCATGTCGTTTTGCCGAATGCAGGTCTGCAGGCGGCGGCTCATCTCCTTGAGCAGCTGGTCACCGGCGCTATGGCCCAGGGTGTCGTTGACCTGCTTGAAGTGGTCCACATCGATGAAGATCAGCGAAAAACCGGGCGACTTGTAGCGGTGAAAGTGGGTCATGGCATGGTTGAGGTGATTCATCAGCAGGGCCCGGTTGGGCAGCTGGGTCAGCGGATCGTGCAGGGCGTCGAACTGCAGCCGGCGTTCCAGCTCCTGATGCTGCTTGAGCTGCTTTTGCAGCCGGAGGTTGGTCTGACGCAGCTGCTGCAGGCGCTGGTTGATGGAATCTTCCGAGTTGATGTCGTGCAGCTGCTGGCGGATCCGCCTCAGCTCCAGCAGCAGGGTGAGCTGGCTGCGCAGGAAGTCGAGAAACAGCCGGTCATCGGTTTCCAGTGGATGCTGCAGGCTGATGAGAAAGTGGGCGAAGTACTGCTGTTGAAGGCGCAGCGGTTGGCTGTACCAATAGAGCTGCTCCTTGTGCTGTTCCATGTTGTTGGTGCTGTGGCACAACCCGGTGATGAATTCGTCGCTGTGGGGGGGCTGCTCCGGATAGATCTTCTCGAGCCGGTGGCTGTCGATGCGCACCAGCAACATGTCCTGAATGGCCAGCATCTGGCGCAGGACTGCCTCGAGCTGGGAGAACAGCGCCTGACTGGGCAGAGTGTTGGCCAGCCGGATGATACGGTTGATGCTCTCTATCTTCTTCTGCCAGTCAGGGTCTTTGCGGATCAGCGGTGAGGCCAGCTCCGACAGCTGGGAGCCTGCCTGGGTCTCGTTCAATCGCTTGGCCAGGCACTCCAGCAACAGGCGCAGGGTTGGCAGCTCCTTGGGCTGGCAGCAGGCCAGTAACCACTGGACCTGACCATGTTCGACCGGCAGCGAGCACCAGCCATCGGCTTCATCGAGCTGGGTCAGTTGATCGGTGATGCGCGATTCTTCCAGCCCCAGCTGCAACTTGAAACTGTCAGAGATCTGATATTCGCATACCCACTGCAGGCCGGCTTCCGACAAGCCGAGCATGCCGAAATGCTGCAGCGGACAGAGCTGGTTCAACTGCTGGATCAGGGTGTCGTAATCTTTGGAAGTGGCGGCGGAGGGGGCGGGGAAATCCATAATAGCGGAGACCAACGCCAGCAAGGGAGTCGAGTAATGGGGTGCTATTGGTTGCGCTGACATGAGAAACTCCCGGTTTACCTACCCTACAAAGAGTAGCCGGAAGTCATCAGATTGAAAGGGCCGCAAATGCGGCCCTTTCAAACACTTAGAGCTTGTCGATCATGTAGTGAATGGCGTTTTCGATCTCTTCATCGCTACAGGTGGCGCAAGTTCCTCGTGGCGGCATCACACCGGTCTTGCCTGCGAAGCCGGCAATGGCGTGTTTCTTAAGTGTTTCAATGCCTTGGGCGATACGTGGTTCCCAGGCGGCCTTGTCACCCCGCTTGGGTGCACCGGCAATGCCAGCATCGTGGCAGGCGAAGCAGGCGCCCTTGAACACGGCTTCGCCGTCGCGCGGACCAGATGCCGCTGCCGCCGCAGGGGCTGCGCCTGCGGTCGCAATCCCTTCCAGATCCTTGGCGGTATAGACTTGACCGACAGGCTTGATCCGCTCGGCAATTGCCTCCGGTGACATATCATCGGCAGCAAGCACCACGCCGGACAAACTGGCGGCCGTCATCCCGACCGCCAGCAAATAGCTCAGTTTTTTCAACACGCTCATGTACTCCCAGCAGGCTTTTATTATCCCTAGAAAACGACTGGATTATAACCGAATAGTTACAGCCATTTAAACGCTTGTGTGTGAAGTGTTAAGCACTCTGCGTGCAAAGTTTCTTCGTCAGATCACAAACTGGCGAGACCGGCCCGAAAAAAAGAAACCCGGTTTTCACCGGGTTTCATCTCATGGCGGGCCGAAAGGCTTATTTGTCCCAGCTGAGGATCACCTTGCCGGACTGGCCTGAGCGCATGGCATCGAACCCTTGCTGGAAGTCGTCGATGTGGAAGCGGTGGGTGATGATGGGGGAGAGATCCAGCCCGGACTGGATCAGACTGGCCATCTTGTACCAGGTCTCGAACATCTCACGACCGTAGATCCCTTTGATAAACAGTCCCTTGAAGATCACCTTGCCCCAGTCGATGGCCATGGTAGCGGGGGGGATGCCGAGCATGGCGATTTTGCCGCCGTGGTTCATCTTGTCGATCATGTCCTGGAAGGCGCTGGGCACGCCGGACATCTCCAGCCCCACGTCGAACCCTTCAGTCATGCCGAGTTCGCTCATCACGTCGCTGAGCTGCTCCTTGGCTACGTTGACGGCGCGGGTGGCGCCCATCTTGCGGGCCAGCTCGAGCCGGTATTCGTTGACGTCGGTGATCACCACGTGGCGGGCACCCACGTGGCGGCAGACGGCGGCGGCCATGATGCCGATGGGGCCGGCGCCAGTGATCAGCACGTCTTCACCGACCAGGTCGAAGGAGAGGGCGGTGTGCACCGCGTTGCCGAACGGATCGAAGATGGCGGCCAGTTCATCGGGGACGTTGTCGGGCAGCTTGAAGGCGTTGAAGGCCGGGATCACCAGATACTCGGCGAAGGCGCCGGGGCGGTTGACGCCGACACCTATGGTGTTGCGGCACAGGTGGGTGCGGCCGGCACGGCAGTTGCGGCAGTGGCCGCAAGTGATGTGCCCCTCACCGGATACCCGGTCTCCGACCGCGAAGCCGCGCACTTCCTGGCCGATGGCGACCACTTCCCCGACGTATTCGTGGCCGACCACCATGGGCACCGGGATGGTCTTCTGTGACCACTCGTCCCAGTTGTAGATATGGATGTCGGTGCCACAGATGGCGGTCTTGCGGATCTTGATCAGCAGGTCGTTGTGGCCGAGTTCGGGGGCCGGTACGTCCGTCATCCAGATGCCGACTTCTTTGTGCAGTTTGGAGAGCGCTTTCATGGTTGTTCCTTCACGATGAATGCAGAAAGAAGGGGCGCCAGGCCCCTTGATTCAAATCAGATGATGTCGAGTTCGTGGCCGATGCGAATGAAGGCATCGATGGCCTTGTCCAGTTGCTCACGGGTGTGGGCAGCGGACATCTGGGTGCGGATGCGGGCCTGGCCCTTGGGCACGACCGGGAAGGAGAAGCCCACCACGTAGATGCCGGCAGCCAGCATGCGGCTTGCCATCTCGGCGGCCAGTTTGGCGTCACCCAGCATCACCGGAATGATGGCGTGATCGGCCCCGGCCAGGGTGAAACCGGCGGCGCTCATCCGCTCGCGGAAGTATTGGCTGTTCTCCTTGAGGCTGGAGCGCAGCGCATGCCCTTCGGCCAGCATGTCGATCACCTTGATGGTGGCGGCGACGATGGAGGGGGCCAGCGAGTTGGAGAAGAGATAGGGGCGGGAGCGCTGGCGCAACCAGTCGATCACCTCCTTCTTGCCGGAGGTGTAGCCACCGGAGGCGCCGCCAAGCGCCTTGCCCAAGGTGCCGGTGATGATGTCGACCCTGTCCATCACGCCACAGTATTCGTGGGTGCCGCGGCCGTTCTCGCCGATGAAGCCGACGGCGTGGGAGTCGTCCACCATCACCAGGGCGTCGTACTTGTCGGCCAGATCGCAGATGGATTTGAGGTCGGCAATGACGCCATCCATAGAGAAGACGCCGTCGGTGGCGATCAGCTTGAAGCGGGCGCCGTCGGCGTCAGCCTGCTTGAGCTGGGCTTCCAGCTCGGCCATGTCGTTGTTGGCGTAGCGATAGCGCTTGGCCTTGCACAGCCGGACCCCGTCGATGATGGAGGCGTGGTTGAGGGCATCGGAGATGATGGCGTCTTCGGCACCGAACAGGGTTTCGAACAGACCGCCATTGGCATCGAAGCAGGAGGAGTAAAGGATGGTGTCTTCGGTGCCCAGGAAGGCAGACATCTTCTGCTCCAGCTCCTTGTGCTGATCCTGGGTGCCGCAGATGAAACGGACCGAGGCCATGCCGAAGCCGTGGCTGTCCAGCCCCTGATGAGCCGCTGCGATCAGGTCAGGGTGGTTGGCCAGCCCCAGATAGTTGTTGGCACAGAAGTTCAGCACCTGCTCGCCGCCCACCGCAATCCGGGCCTGCTGGGCCGAGGTGATGACGCGCTCCTGCTTGTACAACCCTTCAGCCTGCACCTGCTCAAGCTGCTCGGTCAGGTGACGATAGAATCCGTTAGACATCCTCGATCCTTATTGGCTATTTCAGCTGATTATCAACAATGGGCAGTATTTTACTGCAATCTGTTGCGGTGAATTCAAATGATTGTGCTGACATTCAACAATTGTGAAACAGATCTCACCCGGCTGGTTGGGCCAGTTGACGATAGTGCTGTTCCAGCTGGCGGATCTGGTCGGCCACCTGGGGCTGCACATAGGGGCGCAGCAGGAACAGTACCCGCAAGACGCCCTGATAGAGCAACGGCTTGGTGATGCGGGTGTTGGGGGCCTGGGCAATCTGGAACGGGATCCAGCAGGTGACCACCATCTTGATGGTCTGGCCCAGATCCGGCAGATCCTCGTCGCTGACATTTATGATGCCGCCCTCGCGCAGGCTTCTGAGCAGGGCCACCACGGCGGCGCGCAACTGCTCCTGGGCCTTGAGGTATTTTTGCTGCAGCGGCTCATCGCGGCTGAGGATGTCCGGCAGATTGGCGTAGAAGAAGCGGAACTGCCACATCAGATAGAAGATGGCATCCAGATAGCCCATCAGGTTTTCCAGCTTGATCTCGTCGCTGCGCGCCAGCGTGAAGCTCTCGCTCAGGTGGCGGGCGTACTGGTCGAAGATGGAGTGGATGATGTCTTCTTTATTGCGGAAGTGGTAATAGAGGTTGCCCGGGCTGATGCCCAGATGAGCGGCAATGTGGTTGGTGGTGATGTTGCGCTCACCCTGATCGTTGAACAGCTCGGTGGCGCTGTGAATGATCCTGTCTCTGGTTTTCATCGCTGTTCCCTCTGCCGGGCCCCTGGCCGGTGAAATCGTCAAGGTCGAATCCCCTTGCGGCCCGTGATAAACTTTTCGGCAATTTCAAATTGGCTCACTATACACAGCTTTAACAGGCAGTCACACGTGGCCATCAACGTACGCGAGGCAAACTCCATGATCGTAGTAACTGGCGGTGCTGGCTTTATCGGCAGCAATCTGGTCAAGCAGCTGAACGCTCAAGGACGGACCGATGTGGTGGTCATCGATGACCTGACCGACGGCACCAAGTTCGTCAATCTGGTCGATCTGACCATTGCCGATTACATGGATAAGGATGAGTTCCAGGCGCGGATCGTCTCCGGCGACGAATTTGAAGAGTGGGATGGCGGCATCGAGGTGATCTTCCACGAAGGCGCCTGCTCCGCCACCACAGAGTGGAACGGCAAGTTCATCATGGAGGTCAACTACGAGTACTCCAAGGATCTGTTCCACTACTGCATCGAGCGGGAAATTCCGTTCATCTACGCCTCCTCTGCCGCCACCTATGGCGGGCGCAACGACAACTTCATCGAAGATCCGAAGTTCGAGCAGCCGCTCAACGTCTACGGCTACTCCAAGCAGCTGTTCGACCAGTACGTGCGTCGCTGGATGCCGGAGATCAACTCCCAGGTAGTCGGTCTCAAGTACTTCAACGTCTATGGCCCGCGCGAGCAGCACAAGGGCTCCATGGCCTCGGTTGCCTTCCACCTCAATACTCAGGTGAAGAAGGGCGAGAATCCCAAGCTGTTCGAAGGCTGCGACGGCTTCCCCAACGGCGGCCAGATGCGCGATTTCATCTATGTGGATGACGTCTGCAAGGTGAACCTCTGGTTCTGGCAGAATCCGCAGCACTCCGGCATCTTCAACTGCGGTACCGGCCGGGCCGAACCGTTCCAGAACGTGGCCGAAGCGGTGATCAAGCATCATCAGAAGGGTGCCATCGAGTACATTCCCTTCCCGGATCACCTCAAGGGCCACTATCAGAGCTTCACCCAGGCAGACATGACCAAGCTGCGCGGCGTCGGTTATGACGCCGAGTTCAAAACCGTGGCCGAAGGGGTCGCGGATTATATGGCGTGGCTCAACCGTTAACGGGTGAGTTTTACACAGCCATGTGCAGACAAGCCGGAAGCAGGCCATACCTGCTTCCGGCGCTGTTGTTTGTCACGGTTTTTCTCAGTTTCTACCGGGTAACCACGCAATGAACATATTGATGGCACTCTCCCAGCTCGAAGTGACGGGCGCTGAGGTCTATGCCACCACGGTCGGTAACGAACTGACCCGGCGTGGCCACCAGGTTTTCTACGTATCGGACACCTTGACCAAGCCCACTCTGGGTGAGGTGTTCAAGCTGCGATTCAACAAGCGCAGCATTCTGCGCCGCTTCTGGCACGTGTTTTATCTCGTCTACCTGATCAAGAAACACCATATCCAGCTGGTGCATGCCCACTCCCGCGCCTCCGGCTGGAGCAGCTATGTGGCCTGCAAGCTGACCGGCACCCCCATGATCACCACGGTGCACGGCCGCCAGCCGGTGCATGCCTCCCGCAAGGCCTTCCATGCCCTTGGGTTTAGGGCGGTTGCCGTTTGCGAGGATATCGCCTACCAGATCATCGACAACCTTGGCGTTGACCCGGCCATCGTGCAGGTGCTGCGCAACGGCATCGAAACCGACAAGTTCCAGCCAGTGCCTGCCCCGACCAATGCCAGGCCGGTGATCGCCATCGTAGGCCGGCTGAGCGGCCCCAAGGGTGAGCTCTGCTATCGGTTGCTGGATGAGGTGCTGGATCTGGACGCCTGCCAGGTGAAGGTGGTGAGCGGCAGCCAGCTGCCGGCGCGTTTCCAGCGTTTTCAGGAGCGGGTCGATTTCGTCGGTTATGTGGAAGATGTCCCTGCGCTGATGGCGCAATGCGATCTTGTGATCGGTGCCGGTCGGGTGGCGATGGAGGCCCTGCTCTGCGGTCGTCCCGCCTTTGCCATCGGTGAGGCGAAGGCCATTGGCCTGGTGACCGAGCACAATCTGGACGAGGCGCTGGCCAGCAACTTCGGTGATATCGGCCCCCAGGACCTGGCGATCGATTTTGCCGCACTGAAGGCGCAGATTGCCCCGGCCCTGGCCAGTGGCACCATTTCAGCCACAATTCGTCAGCGCATTCAGGCCGAATATGGGTTGGCGGGAGTGGTCGCCGACCTGGAATCCATCTATCAGGATGCGGTGGTCGAGACCCTGCGCCGCGAGATGCCGGTTATCATGTACCACCGCTTCATCGAGCATGACAGCGAGAAGGGGGTACACGGCACCTGGATGCCGATCGCCATGTTCGAGAAGCACCTGCGCCTGCTGAAGTGGCTGGGCTATGAGACCCTGACGTTCCGCGATCTGGCGGACAAGGGCTTCATTCACCGGCTGCAGTACGGCAAGAAATACCTGATGATCACCGCCGACGACGGCTATCAGGACAACCTGACCCGCATGCTGCCGCTGCTGGAAAAATATGGTTACAAAGCGGTGGTATACGTGGTCACGGGGGAAGGGTATAACCGCTGGGATGTGGAGCATGCGAGCAATCCGGACACCCGGGTGGACCTGATGAATGGCGATCAGCTCAAGGCGCTGGCGGCCTCCGGCCATGTGGAGATCGGCGGGCATACCCTGACCCATCCCAGGTTGAGCAAACTTGCGCCCGAGCAGCAAGCTCATGAAATCCAAGAGAACAAACGACAACTTGAAGCCCTGCTCGGCCACCCTCTGCTGTCGTTCGCCTACCCTTATGGGGATATGGATGAGAGCGCAAAGGCGCAGGCAATGGCGGCGGGTTACCGTTTTGCGGTTGCCACCAACAGCGGGCCCAGAGCCATGCACCAGGACCCTTTCCGGATCCGCCGCATTGCCATTTTCCCTCGTACCGATGTTTTTGGCCTGTGGCGCAAAATCCGGGGTAACTATGTCTTCAGGAAGTCTTGATTGATGCTCAGCAAAAGCCTTGCCTTGCTCGATAGAACAACCACAGCCCTGTTTGCGCTGACTATCCTGTTCTCCTTTTGCGGCCTGTTTCTGGCCCCTTTCGGCCAGAGTATTCAATCCAATCTGCTGGCCGTGACAGGCATATTCGGTTTGTTGAATTACTTTGTTGGCAAACAACGGGATGTGGGGCTCAAAGACCGTCGCATTCTCTGGGGGCTGCTGGTCTATGCCGCCATGATCTTCGTCAACCGGTTGATCCACGGTGATCAATACGGAGTCATGCGCGGGCTGTTTTATGTCGTCGTCTTTGCGCTGATGATGCCGCGCAAGCCGATCCTGTTGGTGCTGGGTTATCTGGCCATCGTGTTGGGCGGGATGGGATTGGGCATTCTCAGCATCTGGCAATACCAGCACGGCATTGCCAGGGTGGAAGGGTTTACCAACGCGATCCTCTTCTCGCAGGCTGCGCTGACGCTGGCCATCCTCAACTGGTTTGTCTTCCAGCAAAAACAGTTGCCTGGATGGTTGAGGGGGGGGAGCCTGTTTGGCTTGATTGCGGCCCTGTTTGCGCTGTATCTCTCCCAGAGCCGGGGGGTCTGGCTCGCCTTCGGGGTCATTCTTGCCTACGTCATCTGTTACAAGGCCTACTTCAAACCCTGGAAATATATTGCTGTCGCCGTGCTTTGCATGGCCACGACGGGCGCCATCTATCAGACCAACCAGCTGGTTCAGGTTCGGGTCGCAGAGGCAGTCTCGGATCTCAACTCGGCAGAAAAAGGTTCGTACGACTCATCATGGGGCTTGCGCGTCATTGCCTGGCAGAGTGCCTGGCTGGGATTTTTGGATTCACCTGTGGCAGGGGTGGGCACGGATGGCTTCGACGCATTGAAGCTAAGCCAAGTTAGGAATGAATTAGTCCCTGCGTCAATTCTGAACCCAGTACTAACTCATGCCCATAATCAATATATGCAGAATCTGGTCGTTCGCGGCAGCATAGGATTTATTGCACTGGTGATCTTTCTTGGCCTGCCGCTCTATCTGGCGGCGAACAATATAAGCAGGATTTCTGCGGGTGTGCTGGTTCCCCTCGCGTTTGCCATTAACTCCCTAAGCGATGTGCCGTTTGAGCATCAAGGGGTGCTCTATCTGTACACGCTCAGCCTGGTTTTCATCTGGTTTGCCCATGAGTCTAAAAAGGATACCCGCACGTCATGATTCCGGTTTTTGTCATCAGTTTGGCTCGCAGCGTTGAGCGACGGGCGATGGTTGTTCAGCAGATGGCGCATCTGGGCATAGATTTCGAGTTTGTAGATGCAACAGACGGGAAGGCGCTGAGCAATGCCGAGCTGGCCAAGGTGGATTTGGAGCTGGCCAAAGAAGTGTGTGGCCATGAACTGAGTTTTGGCGAGATTGGCTGCGCCATGAGCCATATTCGAGTTTATGAGCGCATTGTCGCCGAGGGTATTGAACGCTGTGTGGTGCTTGAAGATGACATCTACCTGCACATGCACAGCAAGGCGATCATCGAGACGATAGTGCACGCCTGCCAGTCCGAGATCGTCTTCCTGCATCATGGCAAAGCCAAACGTTGGCCATTCCTGTCATCCCTGCCCGGTGGCTACCGGCTTGCCAGATACCTGGCGCCCAGCAGCTCCTCCAAGCGAGGAGTGCTCTCTACCGCTGGGTATGTGCTGACCCTGGCCGGGGCGAAAAAATTATTGCAGTGCGCCTATCCGCTGCGGATGCCCTCCGACTATCTGACCGGCCGCTTGCAGCTCAACGGCCTGTCTGCCTCCGGGGTGGAGCCCTGCTGTCTGGATGTGGATCTGTTCACCACCACCATCGATGACAGAGCCTACGGTCACTATCTGAAATAGCACTGGGCGTGCCGGCGGCGGCTGTTGGTCGGCTGCCTCGCCAGCCTTGCCAACGCTGCGGGCCATACATGCTGGATAACCCATGAATCTCAAGAAGTTGCTTACCCATTCCATTGCCAGATGGCTGATCGGCAGAGCGCCTGGTGCCGCCCCATGCCCCGCCGGGGCGAAGGTGAAGCGGGTGCTGGTGGTCGGTTATGACGCCATCGGCGATTTCATTCTCACCCTGCCCGCCATTGCCCGGCTCAGAGAGAGCTACCCCGCCGCGCGTCTCGAGCTGGTGTGCAGCCAGCGCAACCAGTTGCTGGCGGCGTCGGTCGCCGGGATCGATGAGTGTCACGTGATCACCCTGAACGACACCCTGTGGCCGGCGAGCATGTGGTGCAAGCTGCGTGAACTCAGGCAACGGCAGTATGATCTGGTGATCAATCTATTTGACGAGCCCGACGATATCGCCATGGCCAAGTTGTTGTTGCTGGCCAACGGGCGCTTGCAGTCGTTGCCCCTGCGCTTCAAGAGCGAAGGGCAGCAGAAGTTGCTGCCGCTGTTCAACCAGAAGGCCACCATAGTGTCGTCACGCCCAGTCCGGGATCACTTCGTCTATCGCATGCTCAGCGTGGCAGGTGATGTGGCTGGCGTGCCGGCCACAGTACCGTCCCCCTGCAATGAGCAGCTCGATACCGGCGTATATGGCCGCTATCTGCTGGTCAACCTGACGGGCAGCCAGGTCGGCAACTCGATGACGGAGGCACAGATCGACGGGATCCTGGCACAGTTGCCGACCTATCAGGGGATCTCCTACTTGGTGTTCTCCAGGCAGCCCGTGGCGTGCCCGCGGCAGGACATGAGAGTGCTGTTTCCCGACACCATTCTCGATGCCGCCAAGATCATCAAGGATGCGCGAGGGGTCATCTCGACCGATACCTCCATCATCCATATCTCCTCTTCCTTCGGGGTGCCCACCCTGGTGTTGATGAACAACGAGCGCTGGCGCGAAGCCTTCATTCCGCTGGCGGGTCGCAATATCATCCTGCGCTCGACCACGGACAATCTGGCGGCCCTGTTACCGGCGGAGATCAGCCGCCAGGTCGATGCCCTGATGGCGCTCTAGTCGCGTCAGCCTGTTATCATCCTTTTTCCAACTCAACGGCCCTTCTGGTGGATTCATGTCATTAATCAACGATCTGCAACTCCAGCGTGACATTCTTCGGCGCAAGCTGGGGCAGCTGCTGTTCGATCGCAAGCGGCCGGTCCCGCTGCATGAGCGCAAGGGGAAGATAGTGTTGCTGCGCTGGGATGCCAAGCTGGGCGATGCCATCGTCTCGTCCTGGGTGGCCCGCGAAATCAAGCGCGCCAGCCCGGAGCGGGAAGTGTGGATCGTCACGACTGCGGCCATGGCTCCCCTGTTTCGTGATCATTTCGGCATGGACAAGGTGATAGAGGTGCCCAAGCGGCCAGGCTATGGCCAGCTCAAGCGCCTGGCGCACTCGCTGGGGGAGGTGGAGTGTCTGGTGCACTTTGGCAAGATGCTGAAAATGAAGGACATCTACTTCATCAGCCAGGTGAGGGCGGATTGGGTTGCTGGCATGGACGACGCCCTGCAGGCAGTCAACCTCAAGCTGGGTAAGGCCTCCAGCGGCATGCACTTCTCCGACAAGTTCGCCCTGCTGCTGCAGCGGCTCGGCGTGACCAATCCGGACCAGCAATACATAGTCCCGACCATGAGTCCGCCCGATGCGCTGGCCAGCTGGTGGCCAGCCGAGCCGGTTATCTGTTTCAACCCGTACGGCAGTGGCAGCTCCCGCCGCCTGCGGCCCGAGCTTATCAGCCAGATGCTTGAGCAGATGCTGACGGCCGGATCTTGCTCCATCTGCCTGCTCTATCCGCCGGGTATGGAGGAGGAGGTGACCGGGATCCGGACCTGCTTGAGCCAACCGGAGCGCCTGCTGCTGTCACCGGATGCACCCTCGCTGGCCGGGCTGTTTGCCCAGCTGCGCCGGTGTCAGGGGCTGATCTCGGTGGACACGGCGACGGTGCACATCGCCGCCGGGCTGCACAAGCCCATTCTTGGCCTCTACAACCCGGACATAGGGGGCGGCAACGAGAACTTCCTGGAGTGGCACCCCAACTCCCCGTCAGCCACCGTGCTGTTCTCGACCAATACCCGGGAGCAGGATATCAACTCCCTCGATCTGGCCGAATTCGAGCGTACTTTCAGGGCGTGGCTGCTTGCCAACCAGGCAGCGCTGTCAGCCGTTCCATCACCAGCTCGGGAGTGATGGCGCGCAGCAGGGCTTCGTCGATGAAGTCCTTTTCCGCGTTCTGCGGCAGCTGGAAGTCGGGTCCCTTGGCATCGAACACATCGATGGCCTGATAACGGGGGTGGTTGACCGGGTTGGCGATGATCTTGTCGCCGCCCGGGGCCACTATGGTCAGCAGGGGCAGGTCGATGGCCTGCGCCATGTGGCGGGGGCCGGTGTCATTGCCGACAAACAGCCGGCAGTGGGCGAATAGCCCCACCAATTCCCGTACCGAGCGGGTCTTGATGTGGTCGAAGACGCTGGCTTGCAGGGCGACGGGCAGCAGCGGTTTCAGGCCGCGGTTGTACTCCTCTTCCCCCGGTCCGCAGTAGATCAAAATCTGGGCGTTGTGTTGCTCGATAAGCCACTGGGCGACCTTGGCGAAGCAGTCGATGGGCCAGCGCTTGTAGTGCCCGAGCGAGTTGACGCCCATGGCGATCAGCGGGCGGCTCAGGTCGACGCCGGCGGCCAGCAGGGCATCCTTGCCTTGTTGCTTCTCTTCTTCACTGAGCCAGAGGTAGTAGTTGCGATCTTCGCTGGCCAGCTTGAGCGGTTTGAGCAGCGAGAAGCGATCGTCAACCAGGGTGCTGTTGCCCTGGAATTCGGTGTCCTTGCGAAAACGCACGATGCGGTTGTGGCCGAGCCGCCAGGGGAAGGAGTCAAACCCGATGCGCAGGCGGGCGCCGGAGAAGAGGCAGCTGAGCAGGCCGATCATCTGGCCCTGGCTGTTGACCACCACGTCGTAGCGCTCGCGGCGAATGGTCAGCAGCAGATCCTTCATGTAGCGCCACTGGTTGCGCCTGGCCTTCTCGATGATGATGAGCCGATCGATATTGGGATTGCCCTGCGCCATACCCGCGCAATAATCCATGACCAGATAGTGAACCTCGCCGCTTGGGTCATTCTGCTTGAGGTTGTTGCACAGCGCGGTGGAGATCAGCACATCCCCTATCTGTTTGGTTTGAACTACAAGGTATTTCATAAGGCAGGCCTCAACAGAGGTCATGGTTGATCGTCAGCGTGACAGCATACCGCACAAGTGAGTCAGATGCTGTCGGTGCAACGTGAAAATCCGATCTGGCGCAGGCCGCCAACCGGGTGTGTCGTCAAATGAAAGAAGCCCGTCGTTGACGGGCTTCTTGTATCGATTACTCGATGTTCTGAATTTGCTCGCGCATCTGCTCGATGAGCACCTTCAGCTCGACGGCGGACTGGGTCACCTCGGCGTTGATCGACTTGGAGCCGAGCGTGTTCGACTCGCGGTTGAACTCCTGCATCATGAAGTCGAGACGACGGCCACAGGCGCCACCCTTCTTCATGATCTTGTTGGTCTCGCTGATGTGCATCTCCAGGCGATCCAGCTCTTCGGCCACGTCGATCTTCTGGGCCAGCAGCACGATCTCCTGCTCGATGCGGGCCGGATCCAGCTCCACCTTGGCTTCGGCCAGGCGGTCGGTGAGCTTCTGGCGCTGCCACTCGATGATCTGCGGCAGGTGCACGCGCACCTTCTTCACTTCCACCTGAATGCCGGCCAGGCGCTGTTCGATCAGGGCCTTGAGGTTGGCCCCTTCGCTGGCGCGGGAGGCAAGGAAATCTTCCATGGTCAGGTCAAACCCGCCGAGCAGCTCGGTGGCGACCGCATCCATGTCCTGCTCGGCGGCAGCCATCACGCCCGGCCAGCGCAGCACGTCGACCGGGTTGAGCTGGCCCTGGCCCGCCTCTTTCATTACCCAGTTGGCGCTGTCGATGATGAGCTTGGCCAGCTCTTCATTGATGTGCAGCTGGCTGGCAGCGGCTTGCGCGGCCTCGAAACGCAGGTTGCACTCCACCTTGCCGCGCTGCAGCTTGGCGCGGAAGCGCTCACGCAGAACCGGCTCCAGGCTGCGCAGTTGTTCCGGCAGGCGAATGTAGGTCTCCAGATAGCGCTGGTTGACCGAACGAATTTCCCAAACGGCTGTGCCCCAGTCGCCCTTGAGTTCCTTGCGGGCGTAGGCGGTCATGCTGTGAATCATTGATTGTTCCGGGCTTGATGAAGTGTGGGGCCAGTATACTCAGCCAGCCCTGCTCCGTCAGCCGACAGCGTGGTTTTAGCGGCTGATATTTGGGCTGGGATGGCTTGGGGTCTGCTGGTGCTTTGTCACGACCGCGACGGGGTCAGTTTTTGTGCGGGACTAGGCGCGAGGCGTGAAGTGTGGTCGTTCACATGAGCCGCCGAGTAACGACGTTACGCGCAAAAAACTGGCCCGTCCCTACGGGTTGCGCTGCAAATGACGTCATGCGTTGTTGCAGGGCTTGTCAAGGGAGTGGTGGCCATTGCCTGCGCCCGGCGCCTAGCTTGACGTCATTTGTCGCAGCAACGCGGCTTGCGCCAAAGCGCCAGCAGACCCTATACTCCTGCGCCAATTCAGCCAGCCCAGAGGTCCGTCCCATGTCACGTCCCAGCGATCGCACAGCCGCGCAGCTTCGTCCGGTCACCATTACCCGCCACTTCACCAAGCATGCTGAAGGGTCCGTGCTGGTGGAATTCGGCAACACCCGCGTGCTCTGCACCGCCAGCGTCGACACCAGCGTGCCGCGCTTCCTGAAAGGGAAGAATCAGGGCTGGGTGACCGCCGAGTACGGCATGCTGCCGCGCTCCACCCACTCCCGGATGAACCGCGAAGCGGCCTCCGGCAAGCAGAGTGGCCGCACCCTGGAGATCTCCCGGCTGATCGCCCGCTCCCTGCGCGCTGCGGTAGACCTGACCGCGCTGGGCGAGCACTCCATCACCGTTGACTGCGATGTGCTGCAGGCCGATGGCGGCACCCGTACCGCCGCCATCACCGGTGCCTGCGTGGCGCTGGTGGATGCGCTGAACTGGATGGTCGAGAAGGGCATGATCAAGCAGAGCCCGCTCAAGCAGATGATCGCCGCCGTTTCCGTCGGTATGTATGAAGGGGAAGCCATCTGCGATCTGGAGTACATCGAAGACTCCGCCGCCGAGACCGACATGAACGTGGTGATGACCGAGGATGGTCGCATCATCGAGGTGCAGGGTACCGCGGAGGCCGAACCCTTCACCCACGAAGAGTTGCTGGCGATGCTGGCGCTCGCCAAGGGCGGCATCGCCGACATCATTGCGCTGCAGAAGCAGTCACTTGCATGATTTTAAAAACGCGGCATTGACCGCGTTTTTTTATACCCCACGAAAGTAAACGACAAGCCAAGCAAGGAGCCAGAATGAAAGCCTACCAGCGTCAATTTATCGAGTTCGCCCTGGAGAAGCAGGTCCTCAAATTCGGTGAATTTACCCTGAAATCCGGTCGTAAAAGCCCCTACTTCTTCAACGCCGGCCTGTTCAACAGCGGCCGCGATCTGGCCCGTCTCGGCCGCTTCTATGCCGCTGCCCTGATGGATGCCGGCATCGAGTTTGATGTGCTGTTTGGCCCGGCCTACAAGGGGATCCCCATCGCCTCCGCCACCGCGGTGCAGCTGGTTGAGCAGCACGATGTGGACGTGCCCTGGTGCTTCAACCGCAAGGAGGCCAAGGATCACGGCGAGGGCGGCAATCTGGTGGGCAGCCCGCTCAAGGGGCGCATCATGCTGGTGGACGACGTCATCACTGCCGGTACCGCCATCCGCGAATCCATGGATCTGATCCAGGCCAACGGCGCCTCGCTGGCCGGCGTGCTGATCGCGCTGGACCGTCAGGAGAAGGGCAAGGGCGAACTTTCCGCTATTCAGGAAGTGGAGCGTGACTACGGCGCCCACATCATCGCCATCATTCAGATGAGCGACCTGATCGCTTATCTGGAAGAGAAGCAGGCCGAGCAGCCGGAGCTGGCGGCGCAACTGGCCGCCATGAAGGCTTACCGCGCCCAGTACGGTATCTGAGTCGCTGCTCACACCGCGCAATAGCTGAATGCGGCGCCCGTTTGCTCTCTGGCAGCAGACGGGCGCCGTTTTTTTCATCCGCAAAAAGTGGAGCATGTGGCTTGAGCTTACCCTTACAGTAAAGGTTAGGGTTTGTTGGTCGGCGCTCATTCTGGCCGACTGGTTCCGGGGAGGAACAACATGACCACTCATCTTCAATCACCGATTCATCTGCAGTTGCCGCTCAGCGGCATGAGCTGCGCCAACTGCGCCGGCCGCATCACGACCGCCCTCAACAAGCTGGAGGGGGTAGAGGCCACCGTCAACTTCGCACTGGAGCAAGCCGCCATCGACCTTGCCAGTCCCGACCGTTTGCCGGCGGTGTTGGAGAGTATCAAGGCGCAGGGTTACGACTACGGCAGCGAGACCATACTGTTTCAGATCACCGGCATGACCTGTGCCGGTTGTTCGGCCCGCCTGAACAAGATGCTGGCTGCGCTGCCCGGCGTCATCTCCGCCGACGTCAACTTCTCCATCGAGCAGGCTCGTATCGTGCTGGTACCCGGGATGCAGACGCCCGCTGCCCTGCGCGAGCAGATCGAGGCGCTCGGCTTTGGCGCCCAACTGGCGCAGGGCTCGGCCAGCGGCCGCCGCCAGCAGTTGCTGGAGCGGGAAGCGCAGGAGGCTGCCAGCGCCCGTCAGGCGCAAACCCGGGTCATCGTCTCGGCCCTGCTCACCCTGCCGCTGCTGGCGGGCATGCTGGCCATGGCCGGTCTGCTGCCCTGGCATCTGCCCGCCTGGCTGGAGCTGGTGCTCGCCACCCCGGTGCAGTTCTGGATCGGGGCCCGTTTCTATCGCGGTGCCTGGCTCGCCATCAAGAACCGCTCCGCCAACATGGATGTGCTGGTGGCGACCGGTACCAGTGCCGCCTACTTCTACAGCCTCTATCTGCTGCTGACGTTGGGGATGGCCGCCAGCGGCCAGCTCTATTTCGAGGCGAGCGCCATCATCATCACCCTGATCTCCCTCGGCAAGTTGCTGGAGGCCAGGGCCAGACGCAGCACCCAGTCCGCCATTCGCGAACTGATGGCGCTGCGGCCGGAAACCGCCACCGTCTGGCGTGGCGAGAGCTGGCAGAGTGTGGCCATCGACGAGGTGCTGCGCGGCGATCGACTGCGGGTGCTGGTGGGTGAGCGGGTGCCGGTGGACGGCAGAATCGTGAGCGGCGCCAGCGAGCTGGACGAGTCGATCCTCACCGGCGAGAGCCTGCCGGTGCCCCGTGGCGAGGGTGACAAGGTACTGGGCGGTGCCATCAACCGCTCCGGCGTGCTGGAGATCGAGGCCACCACGGTGGGGGAGGACTCCAGCCTCAGCAAGATCATCGCACTGGTGGAGAATGCCCAGATGGGCAAGGCGCCGCTGCAGCAGCTGGTGGACAAGGTCTCCGCCGTGTTCGTGCCGGTGGTGATGGCCATCGCCCTGTTCACCCTGCTGGTGTGGTACGCCATCAGCAACGACTTCGGTCAGGCGCTGCTGGCGGCGGTGGCCGTGCTGGTGATCGCCTGTCCCTGTGCGCTGGGGCTGGCGACACCGGCGGCCATCGTCACCGGTACCGGGGTGGCGGCGCGCCACGGCATCCTGATCAAGGATGTCGATACCCTGCAGAAGGCCCACGCCATCAAGGCGCTGATCTTCGACAAGACCGGCACCCTGACCCAGGGCCGGCCGGTGCTGGCCAGCTGGAGCGGCAACGACGAACAACTGCGCCTCGCCGCCGCCCTGCAGCAGGCGAGCGAACACCCGCTGGCGCTGGCCATGCGCGAGGCAGTCGGCAAGGAGGTTACGTTGCCCCAGCCGGAAGCCGTCGAGGTGCGGGTCGGTGCCGGTATAGTGGGTCAGGTCGCTGGTCACACGGTCGCCATCGGCAATGGTTCTTTGCTGGATCAGCTCGGCATTGACGTACCACAACAGGATGAACGAGCCGCGGACGGCGCGACCCGGGTCTGGGTGGCCATCGACGGGGTGGTGGCCGGCATAGCCGCACTGGCCGATACCCTGCGCCCCGAGAGCCCGGATGCCATCGCCACCCTGCGCCAGCGCGGCATCGCCAGCTGGCTGGTGAGCGGTGATGCGCCGGCACCGGTGGCCCATATCGCCGCCAAGCTGGGGCTGGACGGGGCCTTTGACTCAGTGCTGCCGGCCGGCAAGGTGGAGAAAGTGGAGGCGCTGCGGGCGCAAACCAGCGGGCTGGTCGCCATGGTGGGGGACGGGGTAAACGACGCCCCGGCGCTGGCGGCAGCGGATGTGGGGATCGCCATGGGCTCCGGCTCCGACGTGGCGATGGAGACCGCCTCCATCACCCTGATGCGATCTGACCCGCGGCTGGTGGCCGATGCCATCGACATCTCGGCGGCCACCTGGCGCACCATCCAGCAGAACCTGTTCTGGGCCTTCGTGTTCAACATCATCGGCATTCCGCTGGCGGCGCTGGGTTACCTCAGCCCCGAGCTGGCGGGGGCTGCCATGGCCCTGAGCAGCATCACAGTATTGAGCAATTCCCTGTTATTGAAGCGTTGGCAGCCGCGGGCACTTGCCCAGGTCGGCCACAATCTCAGCACAGAATCGAACCGTTAAGGAGTCATCCATGAACATCAGCAAGGTAGCCAAGGCGACGGGACTGACCGCCAAGACCATTCGCTACTACGAGAGCATCGGCCTCATCTCGGCGCCGGTGCGCAGCGACAACGGCTACCGCAGTTACACCGAGGGGGCGCTGCGCGAGCTGCGCTTCGTCAAGCGGGCGCGGGAGACCGGCTTCAATCTGGAGGAGTGCCAGGAGCTGCTGGCGCTCTATCGGGACGAGCACAGAACCAGCGCCCAGGTGAAGAAGCTGGCGCAGGAGAAGATCGTCGATCTGCGCGCCCGCATCGCCGGCTTGCAGGCCATGCTCAGCTCCCTCGAGGGGCTGGTCGGCTGCTGCCACGGGGATGAAAACCCCGAATGCCCGATCCTCGACGAGCTGGAACGCGGCTGAGCCGTCTCTGCCGGCAGGCCGGGGCCTGGTATCATCGACTGACTAACCGCTTAATAACGGACGTTTTATTGTTGGCTCCGAAGGGGTAGTGGTAGACTGTGCGGCTCTTGTACAGGGAGTACGCAGTTGACCCAGAGTGTGACACGTCAGGTGAAGCAGGCCATCATGGCCCAGCTCTATACCCACGCCTCATTCAGCCTGCCTTGCCTGGGTCTGCTGGCGCTTGGCTGGAGCCTGCTGTTCCACGACTACCTGCCCGCCGCCGAAGCGCTCGGCTGGCTGGCCGGGGTGCTGCTGCTGCTGATCTGCCGAGGCTGGCACCTGCGCTGGCGCCAGCCCAGGCTGGCCCAGATCCCGCTGCCGGTGCTGGAGCGTGAGCTCTTCATCGGGGTGACCATCACCTCCATCATCTGGGCGCTGGGCGTGCTGCTCTACATGGACAAACTGCCCGACACCTATCGTGCCGCCATGATGATGCTCTCCAGCCTCATTCTCACCGGCAGCGCCATCATGCTGTTTGGCAGCCGCCGCTCGCTTTACGGTGCCGTCTTGCCGCTCGGGCTGGCCATGCTGTTCGAGCTGGGGGCGGGCAACGAGCAGGAGCGGATCGTCTCCTGCATGCTGGCGGGCTACCTGTTCGTCTTCCTGCCGACCCTGCTGCGCCGCTTGCGGCGGGATCAAGTGGCCTCGCTTTACCACCGTTTCTCCAACGCCGATCTGGTGGCCGAGCTGAAGGCGGTCTCCGAGCACCTCAAGCTCACCTCCCGCTTGGACGGGTTGACCGGCATCGCCAACCGGGCCCACCTCGACTACTGCCTCGAGCGCGCCTGGCGTCGCTGTCATCGGGCTCGGGCGCCGCTGTCGCTGGTGCTGGTGGATGTGGACTACTTCAAGCAATTCAATGACCTGTACGGCCATCAGCTGGGGGACGAGTGCCTGCAGCAGGTGGCGGGCCTGCTGGCGGAAGTGCAGAGGCGCGAGGACGATCTCGCCGCCCGCTACGGCGGGGAGGAGTTCGCCCTGTTGCTGCCCTGTACCAGCATGCAGGGGGCGCTGCAGATCGCCGAGAACGTGCGGGTGGCGCTGAAGGATTTGAGCATTCCCCATCAGAAATCCCTGGTCTCCGGCCGGGTCAGTTGCAGCTTCGGGGTGGCGACCCTGGTGCCGGATCAGAGCCTCTCCATCAGCGAGCTGATTCAAAAAGCGGATGCGGCCCTCTACCAGGCCAAGCATAATGGGCGGGATCGTATCGAAGTAGCCTTGATGGGTAAGGTTGCCTGAGTTTCACAAGACAGATTAAAGAGGTCGTCTATGCAATGTCATCGTATCGAAGAGCTGCTGGAGTTGTTGCAGCCTGCCTGGATCAAGGAACAGGATCTCAGCCTGGTGCAGTTTGTTGCCAAACTGGCCGAGGAAGCGGGATTTGAAGGTCCTCTGTCCGAGCTGACCGACGACATGCTGATCTATCACCTCAAGATGCGGGAGTCCGACAAGCAGGCGATGATCCCGGGCCTGGCCAAGGATCACGTGCCCGACTTCAAGGAAGCCCTGCTCAAGGCCCGCGGCATCAAGTAAAGATTGCTCCAACTGGAGCCTTTACTGGTGTTCAAAAGAATCTCTCAAAAAGGCGTTTCGTCAACTGGCGATACGTCTTTTTTGTTGCTTGAAATTGCGACGCCACTCGAACATTAGATACATTTTACCCACACAATTAGCAGGCTGTTTAAGATATAATCCGCTCCATAACAATTAATGAGTGGAGCGAAGTGTTGCAATGGCCGACCAGGACAAGATCGATATCAAGGATGTCACCGGCGATGTAACGGGGACATACAACCCCAATACCTTCAAAGCGAGCGATGACAGGTTCAATCCCGGCAACCGCATCTACGTGAGGGCCCAGACCGGCTACTGGCAGCGGGTGCGCAAGGCCATGGGCTGGTTCTTCGTGGTGCTCTTCGTCGCCATTCCCTGGTTGCGTTATGACGGTCGCCAGGCCGTGCTGTTCGACATCGGTCACCAGCAGTTCCACATCTTCGGTGCCACCATCTGGCCGCAGGACCTGACCCTGCTGGCCTGGATCTTCATGATCGCCGCCTTCGGGCTCTTCTTCGTGACCACCTTCCTCGGCCGGGTCTGGTGTGGCTATCTCTGCCCGCAGACGGTGTGGACCTTCATGTTCATCTGGTTCGAAGAGAAGCTGGAAGGGGCGGCCAACAAGCGCCGCAAGCTGGATGCCTCGCCCTGGAATGCCGAGAAGCTGGCCCGCAAGGGGGCCAAGCATCTGGCCTGGATCCTGCTGTCGCTGGGTACCGGCCTCACTTTTGTCGCTTACTTTCAGGATGTGTTCCAGCTGGTGCCGGACTTCTTCACCCTGCAGGCCAGTGGCTGGGTCATCTTCTGGGTGGTGCTGTTCGCCGCCTGTACCTACGGCAACGCCGGCTGGATGCGCGCCATCATGTGCATTCACATGTGCCCGTATGCTCGCTTCCAGTCCGCCATGTTCGACAAGGACACCTTCATCGTCGGCTATGACGCCAAGCGCGGTGAAACCCGTGGCGCCCGTGCCCGCAAGGCTGATCCCAAGGCGCTGGGGCTGGGGGACTGCATCGACTGCGACCTCTGCGTGCAGGTCTGCCCGACCGGCATCGACATCCGCGACGGCCTGCAGTACGAGTGCATCAACTGCGGTGCCTGCGTCGATGCCTGCGATCAGACCATGGAGCGGATGGGCTATCCGAAGGGGCTCATCAGCTACACCACCGAGCACAAGCTGGCAAACGACTCCACCCACGTGGCGCGGCCCAAGCTGATTGGCTATGGCCTGGTGATGGCGGTGATGCTGGGGGTGTTCGTCTACAACGCCATGTCCATCATGCCGATGGGGCTCGATATCCTGCGGGATCGCAACCAGCTGTTCCGCGAGAACAGCGAGGGGCTCATCGAGAACACCTACACCCTCAAGATCCTCAACAAGACCCTGCATCCCCAGACCTATCAGCTGGATGTGGAGGGGCTGCCGGAGCACGAATGGTTTGGCCCGCGCGAGGTGACTCTGAAGGCGGGCGAGATCTTCACCCTGCCGGTGAGCGTGGCGGTGGATCCCTTCAATCTGAAGAAACCGACCCTGGACATCCGCTTCGTGCTCAAACGCGAAGGGGCGGCCGCGGACGACAGCAAGGGGATCCTGCGCCAGCCCAGCAAGTTCATCAGCCGGCTGTGACCGCCGTCGCCATGGCCGGTTTTAGCCGGTCATCTGGCGCGGCAATGATAAGCAGTAGTGATAGAATGGGGCGCAACGGCGCCCCTTTCTCATGGTGGATGACATGCGTTTCAACTATTCCGACCTCAATCCCGATCTCATCATGGATGCGCTGGACCTCAGCGGCCTGCGTATCGACTCCGGTCTCATCGAACTCAACAGCTACGAAAACCGGGTCTACCAGTTTCAGGATGAAGATCGTCGCCGCTACGTGGTGAAGTTCTACCGTCCCGGTCGCTGGAGCCGGGCCCAGATCCTCGAAGAGCACGACTTTGCCGCCCGCCTCAATGAGGCGGAGATCCCGGTTGCCGCCCCCATCGCCTTTGCCGGCGAGACCCTGCTGGAGCATCAGGGCTACCCCTTCGCCATCTGGCAGAGCGTGGGAGGCCGCCAGTTCGAGGTGGACAATCTAGACCAGCTGGAGTGGGTGGGGCGCTACCTCGGCCGCATCCATCAGATTGGTGCCAGCCGTCCCTTCCACCACAGAGTCCGGCTCGATGTGGAGAGCATGCTGCACGAACCGCGTCAGCTGCTGGCGTCCGGCGAGTGGCTGCCGAGCGGGCTGGCCAAGCAATTCTTCGGGGTGCTGGACGAGCTGATCAAGCATGTCAGTGACGCCATGACCCTGGACGTGGCCCAGATCTCCCTGCATGGCGACTGCCACCCGGGCAACATCCTCTGGCGCGACGGCCCCATGTTCGTCGATCTCGATGACTGTCGCAGCGGCCCCGCCATCCAGGATCTCTGGATGATGCTGAGCGGCGAGCGTCACGAGCAGCTGATCCAGCTCGATACCCTGCTGGCGGGCTACGAAGAGTTCATGGAGTTCGACCCGCGCGAGCTGGCGCTGATCGAGCCGCTGCGGGCCATGCGCATCGTTCACTACATGGCCTGGCTGGCCCGGCGCTGGGAAGACCCTGCCTTCCCGCGCCACTTCCCCTGGTTCAACACCGATCACTACTGGCGCCAGCAGATAGCGACCCTGCACGACCAGCTGGAAGCGCTCAAGGCACCACCCCTGACGCTGACACCCGGCTGGTGATGAGGGAAAGAGAGCGGGCGGCAGACGGGACTCGCACACCCAGCTTGACCATTGACTGCGCAGTGGTGACGCAATAGGCTTGGCACTGCTTCGGTTCGCCGGGCGTGCCTCACAGTGATCCCTTAACAGGAAACGTCATGAAAAAAGTACTATTTTTCCTTGCTGCCATGCTGATGATCCCCATGGTTCACGCCGCCCCCGAATTCAAGGAAGGCGTCAACTACGATGTGGTCAAACAGACCGGTAGCGCCCAACCGGAAGTGCTGGAGTTCTTCTCCTACTACTGCCCCCACTGCGCCAAGTTCGAGCCGATTGCCGAGGATCTGAAGAAGAACCTGCCGGAAGGCGTGCCGATGAAGAAAAACCCGGTGGCCTTCCTGGGCCGCGAGATGGGCCCGGAGATGCAGCGTGCCTACGCCGTTGCCAGCCTGCTGAATGTTGAAGGCAAGCTGACCCCGGCCATCTTCGACAAGATCCACACCCAGCGTCAGTACCCGCAGAGCCGTGCCGACGTGAAGCAGATCTTCGTGGACAACGGCGTGCCGGCCGAGGAGTTCGACGGTGCCGTTGACAGCTTCGCCGTCTCTGGCATGGTCTCCCAGTTTGACCGCAACACCGAGAGCTACAACATCCGCGGTGTACCGGCCTTCCTGGTCAACGGCAAGTACATGGTGAAGATCGAATCCATTACTTCCCAGGAGCAGTTCAACCAGCTGGTGAAATTCCTGCTGGCCAAGAAAGACTGATCCCGCCCGACCCGATGAAAAAAGCCCGCCGGTGTAAACCGGCGGGCTTTTTGTTTTTCCTGGCCTGAGCCTGGCCAGCATGGCGCTGCCTTAGATCTGGCAGTCTCGCTGGGAGGGGGCGGGGCGCGGCAACCGGGTGCGTCTGCTGATGGCCTCCGCCAGCCAGACCAGCAGCAGGATGGCCAGCATCAGGGTGGCCGCCTGATCGTAACGGAACAGACTCAGCGACACATAGAGCTGCTGCCCCAGCCCGCCTGCGCCCACCACCCCGAGTATGGTGGCGGCCCTCAGGTTCATCTCGCCACGATAGAGGCTGTAGGCCAGCCACTGGCGTGATACCAGCGGAAACAGACCGTACCAGAAACTGGCAACGGGGCCCGCGCCGCTCAATTGCAGGGCGAGGCGAGGGTTTTGATCCGCGTTCTCCAGCGTTTCCACGAACAGCCGGGCCAGCACCCCAGTAGTGTGCAGGGTGAGCGCCAGTATGCCCGCCACCGGCCCCAGTCCGACCGCGATCACCAGCAGGCTGGCGAAGATGAGCTCGGGCACGGATCGCAGCAGGTTGAACAACAGCCGCAGCGGCCAGCAGTGGCGGGCGAGGCAGGCCAGCGGTAGCGCCAGCAGGGCGCTCAACAGGGTACTCAGCAGCGCCATCTGCACCGTATCGAGCAGGCCGGTGCCGACCGTCAGCAGGAAGGGGGGTGACCAGTCCGGTTGCAGAAACTCGCCGATGAACTGGCCCAGTCCGCCGAGGGAGAAGCTCAGCATGCGCCAGTCGAGCTGATGCACCGCCATGGTGCTGGCCAGTCCCAGGCAGGCCAGCAGTTGCAGGCCGGGGGAACGGGTGTGGCGCAGCCAGGCACTGAGGCCATCCGCCAGGGTCACCAGCAGGATGAAGGCCAGCAGCAGGGTCACCACCTCGCCGCCGGCAAACATGCGCAGGGAGAGTTCGAGCTGCTGGCCGAGCCCGCCGGCACCGACGAAACCCATGATGACGGAGGCGCGCAGGGCACACTCCCAGCGATAGACGCTGTAGGAGAGCAGCTCCTGGCGCACCGCAGGCAACACGCCGTACCAGAGTGCCTGCAACCGGCTGCTGCCACCGAGCAGCAGGGCGCGGGCCGGTTGCAGGGCGCCGCTCTCCATGATCTCGTTGTAGACCTTGGCCAGCATGCCGCCGTAGCTGACGGCGATGGCCAGGATGGCGGCCAGGGGGCCTAGCCCGGACAGGCGCACGAACAGCAGCGCCCAGATGAGCTCGGGCAGGCTGCGCAACAAAATGGCGATGAGCCGGCTGAAGGCGCGCAAGGCGCCGCGCAGCGGGTTGGGGATGGGGCCCAGCTCGGCCAGCGACAGGGCGCGCGAGCCGAGCAGGGCGAACGGGATGCCGAGCAGCAGGGCGCCGGCCAGCCCCAGAGTCGCCACGGCCAGACTCTCCAGGGTGGCGGTCAGGGTCAGGGCGAGAAAGTCCTGATCCACCCGGGGTGGCCAGCTGGCGGCGAGAAAATTTCCTATCTGTCGCCAGCTCTGGCCTTCGAGCAGGCCGAGCCAGCCATCGGCTTGTTGCCACAGGCTGTAGCCGATCAGCAGCAACAGCCAGGGCAGGGGATGGCGCCAGCGGTTCATCAGCCGATGCACGGCAGCGCCTCTTGCTCGCCGGCATAGAGTTCGGCCAGCATGGCCGGGGTGACGGCGGTGGCGGGGCAGTCGAACTGCACCCGCCCCTCGCGCAGACCTATGATGCGGGGAAAGCGATCGAGCGCCAGTTCGACCGCGTGCAGGCTGGCGATCAGGGTGCTGCCACGGGCGCGTGCCTGCGCCAGCAGGGCGTCCAGGCTGCTTTTGGCGAGCACGGGATCGAGGGCGGAGACGGGCTCATCGGCCAGCATCAGGTCCGGCTGCTGATAGAGCACCCGGGCGATGCCGACCCGCTGCAACTGGCCACCGGAGAGCTCGCCGCAGCGCTGCTGCCACTTGTCGGCGAGGCCGAGGCGGGCCAGTTCGGTTCGTGCGCCTTCGGGGTCACAGGGACGCAGCAGGGAGAGCAGGGCGCGGCCGAGGGACCACTGGCCGAGACGACCGGCCAGCACGGCGGTCAGCACCGGCTGGGAGGCGGGCAACGGGGGCTGCTGCCAGACCATGCCGATCCGGCTGCGCAGCCGCTGGCGGGCCCGGGTGGAGAGGAGCCAGGGGTCCTCCCCCCACAGGGAGAGGGCCAGCTCACCGCGCAGTTCGGTGCCGATCAGCCGCAGCAGGCTGGTCTTGCCCGCGCCGCTCGGTCCTATGATGGCGACACACTCCCCCGCCTCGATCTGCAGGCAAAGCGGATGCAGGATGCGACTCTCGCCGAGCCGCAGCCCTGTCCCGTCCAGCGCAACGGCGATCACTTCAGCAGACCGGCCTGGGTTGCGGCCGCTTCGATGCCCTGGTAGTTCTCTGGTTTGGTCTCGATGAAGCGGCTGGCCCGTTGCAGCTTGAGGATCTCGGCCTGGGCCGGGACGGCAGGATCCAGGCTGAGGAAGGCCTGCTTGATCTTCTCCTGCAGCGCCGGGTCCAGGTCGCCGCGCACCGTCCAGTTGTAGTCAAAGTAGGTCGGCGTGGTCCAGATCACCTTGACCTTGGCGGTGTCGACCTTGCCCTCTTCCACCAGCTTGTCCCACACCGAGGCATTGAGCGCGCCTGCAGGTACCTTGCCGGAGGCAACCCAGGCGACGGTGGCATCGTGGGCGCCGGAGAAGGCGACGTGGGCGAAGTCACGCTCAGGGTTGATGCCCTGTTCGGCCAGGAAGTGGCGCGGCATCAGGTGGCCCGAGGTGGAGGAGGGGGAACCGAAGGCGAAGTCCTTGCCTTTGGTGTCGGCCAGGGTCTTGATGCCGCTGTCGGCGTTGGCGATGAACTTGGAGGTGAACTGGGCGTCTTCCTGACGCTGGACCAGCGGTACCACCTTGTCGGCCCGGCGATGGGCCTGCACATAGGTGAAGCCCCCGAGCCAGGCCATGTCGAGCTTGCCGGCGGCCAGCGCCTCGACCACGGCGGCGTAGTCGTTGACCGGCACGAACACCACCTCGCGCCCTGTCTTCTCGGCCAGGTATTCGCCCAGCGGGGCAAACTTGCGCTGCAGTTCGGTGGGGGCTTCGTCCGGGATTGCGGAGACCCGCAGCGGCTCGGCGGCGGTGGCGCCCAGGCAGGTCAGCAGGGTGGTGAGGGCAAATATCCATTTTGAGGTCATGGGCAGTTCCTTGTGGTCTGTCGTGCGGGCAAGAGAAAGGCCCGACACGAGTCGGACCTTGCAAAGGGGTCATGGTAGGGGGCCAGCGGCGCTCTGCGCAAGATGGGCCCCGCAAAAAGGCGCGTTACACCCCGACGTGGAACGCCTGCTTGAGGTTGCGGATGAAGTCCGCATCCCGGCAGAGGGTCTTGCCGGGGCTGTCGGAGATCTTGGCGACCGGGCCGCCGTTGCACTCCATCAGCTTGAACACGATGTTCATCGGGCTGACGCCGGGCAGATCGCAGGTGAGCTTGGTGCCGATGCCGAAGCTGGTGTTGATGCGACCGCGGAAGTGACGGAACAACTCGACCGCCTTGTCGAGGTTGAGGCCATCGGAGAACACCAGCGTCTTCTCGGTGGGGTCGATGCCGAGCCGCTGATAGTGGCTGATGGCCTTCTCGCCCCACACCACGGGATCGCCGGAGTCGTGGCGCAAGCCCTGATAGCGGCTGGCCAGCTCGAAGTCGAAGTCGCGCAGGAAGGCATCCATGGTGATGCAGTCGGTGAGCGCGATGCCGAGGTGATTGGTGAACTCATCCAGCCAGCTGGTGAGGGCCGCCCGCTGGCTGTGCTCGAGCGGGAAGCCGAGCTGCTGGTGGGCCTGGAACCACTCGTGGGCCTGGGTGCCCACCGCCGGCAGGCCGTATTTCTGGGCCAGCAGGTAGTTGCTGGTGCCGCGAAACGCCGGCAGCCGCTCCTTGAGACGACCCACCACCGCATCCTGCACCGCGAGGGAGAAACGGCGCCGGGTGCCGAAGTCGATGAGGTTGAACTCGTTCATCTCCTCCCGGCTCAGCTCCCGCTCCAGCTTGTCGATCTTCTGATCGAGCCGCTCCAGCGCCTGAGTGACGCCAAACTGGGGGTAGCGGAAGCGGTTGCGCATCTCGCTGATGATGGCGAGCACCGGGATCTCCCACAGGATCACGTCCTGCCAGGGGCCCTCGACCCGCACGTTGATGCGACCGTCCTGTTCGAACACCTTGAGCAGGGAGGCATCGAGAGGCTTGCGGCGCAGGTGGTCGAGGTAATCGGCGGTGAAGAAGGGGCGCTCGGCCAGGAAGTTGAGCTCGGGCCTGGTCAGCCGCAAGGAGCCGGCGAGGTGCAGCTGCTCCTCGATCTGGCCCATCATGGGCAGCAGATCCTCTTCGTTGCGGCTGTGGAACTCGGCCACCACCTCGGCATCCGGATAGCGATGGAACACCGCCTGCTGCATGTGCAGCTTGTAAGCATCGGTATCGAGCAGGCTGTTGAGTATGGGTGGCATATCAGACTCCCCGCAGGCGGGTGAACGCAAGAGCGCTCCCCTGCCGCTTTTGTAGATTGCAGACGCCGGTATCGGGCAGGCTGATGAGAATGAGGGGCATATCAGGCGTCCAGCAGGCGTTGTACATCGATCAGGCTCTGGGCGAGTTCGGCGCCGGCCTCGATCATCTGGGTGTGGGCGCTGGCAACCGTCTCGGGGGCGATGCCACGGCAGGCATCGAGATGGACGATCACCCGGAAACCGGCGCGGCGCAGCTGCAGCACACTGGTCTTGACGCAGTAGTCGGTGGCAAGGCCGCCGGCCAGTACGGTAGTGACACCGCGGGCGTGCAGAAACTCGATGAGTCCGGTGCTGCGGTGCTCGGCCAGATCGTGGAAGCAGGTGCCGTAGGGGTGCAGATCCGGCTCGACCCCCTTCCAGACGAAGAAGTCGTAATCGACCGGGGCCGGCAGGCCGTCGAGCAGTTCGAAACCGCGGGTACCCGGCACGCAGTGCACCGGCCAGGTGAGGTCGGCGTTGGGCAAGTCCAGCGGCAGCAACATGCCGGCGGGATCGCTGACGGCCCAGGCGGCGTTGGCGGGATGCGAATCCTTGCTGCCAATCCGCAGGCTGGCGAGGGTGGCCTGAGCGTTGAGCGCAGCCACAATATCATCCCCGCCCGCGACGGGCAGTTCGTTCGGGCAGAGGGGGGTAAAGCCCTTCTGCGCATCAATATCCAGGCTGGCGACGGTTCCCATTGAGTGGCTCCTGCACATACTATTCGTGTGATATTATCTACCAAACATTAATCGAAGGCGAGCAGGGCGATCGGCATGTTGAGAATGAGTCTGGATATGGTGGTGCTGCGGTTGAACGAGGAGCGGCTCGAGCTGCTGCTTGAGACCCGCGATCGCCCACCCTTTGCCCACTGCTGGCAACTGCCGGCGCTGCGCATCGACGAGACCCGGGATCGGGATCTGGACGCGGCTCGCCATCGCCTGCTGACCGAGTGGGGGCTGGGCCACTGCTACAGCGAGCAGGTCTGCACCCTCGGCAATCTGGAGCGGGATCCCCGTGGCTGGTCCACCACCCTGGTCTATCTCTGCCTGGTGGACTCCGAGGTCGAAGTGGTGCACGGCTGCTGGCACCCGCTCTGTGACCTGCCGGGGCTCAGCCTCGCCTTCGACCACACCCAGCTGATCGCCCGGGGGCTGGAACGGCTGCGGATCAAGAGCCGCTACAGCACCTTGCCGCTGCAACTGCTGGGGGCCGAGTTCACCCTCTCCGAAGTGCAGCGGGCCTTCGAAATCATCCTGCAGACGCCGATGAACACGGCAGCCTTTCGCAAGCGGATCCACCGCGCCGGCATCCTGCTGGATACCGGTCGCAAGCGCACCGGCAAGCAGCGCCCCGCCATTCTCTACCGGATGGAGAGCCCCTGCTGCGTGATGTTCGATCAGGTGATGAACGGAGCGGAGGCATGAGTGGCCCAGGTTTTAGCCAGCGGGGAGCAAAGCATGAGTGAGACCAGCGTGCACAAGGTGCTGGTCAGCGCCTGCTTGCTGGGCCAGCCGGTGCGCTACGACGGTCAGAGCAAGGGCATTGTCAGCGACTGGCTGCGCGAGCTGGGGGCTGAAGGACGCGCGCTGGCGTTCTGTCCCGAGGTGGCGGGCGGCCTGCCGACCCCGCGCCCCCCTGCCGAACGGCAAGGCGAGCGGGTGGTAACCGAGGGGGGACTGGATGTGACGGCAGAGTTCGATCACGGCGCCCGGCTGGCGCTGCAACTCTGCCAGGCTCAGGGCATTCGCTTCGCCCTGCTGAAGGAGGGGAGCCCCTCCTGCGGCAGCGGCCGCATCTACAACGGCCGCTTCGAGGGTGTCTCTGTGGCGGGTGAGGGCATGACCACGGCCCTGTTGCGCCGCCACGGCATCCGGGTGTTCAGCGAGGATCAGCTGCCCGAGCTGGCCTCGGCACTCGCCTTGGCTGCCTGCGGCTCGGCCTGAGCCGCCGCATCGGCTGCCTGCCACTGCGCCAGCACGGTGTCCTTCTCCTGCCAGCGCTGGTTCAGCCACTGCTGGAAGCCGCGTTTGAACTGCTTGTCGTTGAAATAATCCCCCACCAGCTGCTCATCCACTGGCAGCTCCTCGATCCGTACCCGGATGCGCTTCATCCGCCCCATCAGGAAATCCTTGAAGGGGGTTTCTGGGTTGTCCGGGTAGCTGATGGTGACGTTGATCAGGCTGTCGAACTGCTCTCCCATGGCCGCCAGGGTGAAGGCCAGCCCTGCCGCCTTGGGTGACATCAGGTGCTGGTAACGGGAGCGGGAGGCGTCGCGCTTCGCCTCGGTGAAGCGGGTCCCCTCCACGAAGTTGATGACGGTGGTGGGGATGTGGCGAAACTTCTCGCAGGCGTTGCGGGTGGTCTCGATATCCTTGCCCCGCAGATGCGGGTTCCTCAGCAAAAACTCCCGTGAGTAGCGACGCATAAAGGGCATGTCGAGCCCCCAGCAGGCCAGCCCCAGCAGCGGGATATAGATCAGCTCGTGCTTCATGAAGAACTTGGGCACCGGCAGCCGGTCGCGAAACAGATGACCCAGCACCACGATATCGGTCCAGCTCATGTGGTTGCTGACGATCAGGTACCAGCCATCCTTGCGCAGCCGGGTGTCGTCCTCCACCTGCCAGTCGATGCGGGTGGTGAGGCGGATCACCAGGGCGTTGCAGGCCAGCCACAGGCGCATGAAACGGTTGTTGAGGCGACTGCAGGCACGGCCAAAGGCCGGGCTCGGCAGCAGCAGCTTGGCCAGTGACACCAGCAGGATGAGGCTGGCGCACAGGGCGGTAAACAGTATGGTCAGGCCGGCGCTGATGAGCAGCACCAGCGGACCCGGGAGCAGGGTTAGCATGGCGTCGTTGAGGGCGTCTTGTCCGCCAGCAGCTGATCCAGGGTCTGGTCCTTTTCGTGCCAGATCCCGTTCAGCCACTGTTGAAACTCTTGTTGGAACTCGGGGTCATTGAAGTAATCCCCCACCAGATTGCGTTCGATCGGCAAAAAGCGGACTCGAACCTTGATCTCCTTGACCCGACCGCACATGAAGTCCCAGTAACTGGGGATGCCGTCCGGATAGGCGATGGTTACATCCACCAGCTTGTGCAGCTGATCACCCATGGCCGCCAGAGTGAAGGCGATGCCGCCAGCCCGCGGGTGCAGCAGGTGGCGATAGGGTGCTGCCTGTTTGTCGTGTTTGCGGGCGGTGAAGCGGGTGCCCTCCACGAAGTTCATCACACTCACCGGAATATGGCGGAACTTGGCACAGGCCTGGCGCGTGGTCTCTATGTCTTTTCCTTTCAGATGCGGCTTCTTTTCCAGCAACTTGCGCGAATATCGCCGCATGAAGGGGAAATCCAGCGCCCACCAGGCCAGGCCGAGAAAAGGTACCCAAATCAGTTCTTTCTTGAGGAAAAACTTCAGGAAGGGGATTTTTTGATTAAAAATCCGCTGCAGTACCAGTATGTCGACCCAGGATTGATGGTTGGCAATCACCATATACCACTCATTCCGGCGCCCTTTGTCCACTCCGACCACATCGAAAGGGGTTTTGATGATGGTTTTCTGGATCAGGTTGTTGAAACCGATCCAGCAGCTGGCACTGCCATCCAGCAGCGCGTTGCAGAGGGTGCGCCAGCCCTTGAGGGGCAGCAACAGCTTGAGCAGGCCCAGCGTGAGGATGGGGATAAACCAGAACAGGGTGTTGAGAAAATAGAGCAGGGTCGAGAGGCTGCCGCGCAGTCGCTCAATCAGCTTGTTGGGCATGGGTCGGGTCCGTCTTGCTGTCGATAAGGGGCCATCAAGTGGTCAGATCTGTGGCCATAATATCAGCCGACGGCCCGCGAGACCATGCGAGGGACCATCGCGGTCGTCTCCTGCCCCGTATCAGCCGCTGCGCAGCCGTGACAGCAGCCGGTCCATGGCCCGGTAGCCGAGCGCCTCGATCAGGTGCTCCTTCTCGATGGCCTGTCGTCCTGCCAGATCCGCGATGGTGCGTGATACCCGCAAGATGCGGTGCCAGGCCCGGATGCTGAGCCCCAGCTTCTGGATGGCGTTCTCCAGAAACTCGGCATCCTGCGGCGATAAGCGGCAAATTTCTTCGATTTCACGGCTATCAAGCAGGTTGTTGAGCTTGCCGTTGCGGTTCAGCATCTGCTCCCGCGCCCCCAGCACCCGTTCGCGGATCTGCTGGCTTGACTCCCCCCGCTCCGCCTTGCCGGTCAGGCTGCCCTTGGGCAGCAGTGGCACCTCCACCGTCAGGTCGAAGCGGTCGAGAAAGGGGCCGGAGAGCTTGCCGAGGTAGCGCAGGATCTGATCCGGGCTGGAGCGGGTCTGGCCATCGCCATAGTGACCACAAGGGCTGGGGTTCATGGCGCCCACCAGCTGGAAGCGGGCGGGAAAATCCACCTGGCGGGCGGCCCTGCTGATGGTGATGTGGCCGGTTTCCAGCGGCTCGCGCAGGGAGTCGAGCACCTTGCGCTCGAACTCGGGCAGTTCATCCAGAAACAGCACCCCGTTGTGGGCCAGGGATATTTCACCGGGCCGTGGGTGGCTGCCGCCGCCCACCAGCGCCACCGCCGAGGCGCTGTGATGGGGCGTGCGATAGGGCCTGTGATGCCAGTGACCGGCCCGCGGGGTGAGGCCACCGATGGAGTGGATGGCGGCGGTCTGCTGTGCCTCCTGTTCGCTCAGCGGCGGCAAGATGCCGGGCAAGCGGCTGGCCAGCATGCTCTTGCCGGTGCCGGGCGGGCCGATGAACAGCAGGTTGTGACTGCCGGCGGCGGCGATCTCCAGCGCCCGCTTGGCCTGGGACTGGCCGATCACGTCCTGCAGGTCTGGTACATCGGGCAGGGCATCCGTGGTCTGGGGATCCGGCAGTGGCAGTTCGTACTGGCCCGCCAGCCAGGCGGTGACGGCCAGCAGCTGATGGGCGGTGCGCACCTCGGCATCCTGGATCAGCGAGGCCTCGGGACCGTTCTCTCGCGGTACCAGCAGGGTACGCCCCGCATCCCGGCAGGCGAGCACGGCGGGCAGCACCCCGAGCACGGGACGGATCTCGCCGGTCAGGGCCAACTCCCCTAAAAATTCGTGATCGAGCAGGTATTTCGCGGGTATCTGCTTGGAAGCAGCGAGGATGCCGATGGCGATGGCCAGATCGAAGCGGCCCCCCTCCTTGGGCAGATCGGCGGGGGCCAGATTGACCGTGATGTGTTTGCTCGGGAACTCGAAATTGCCGTTGAGCAGGGCGCTGCGCACCCGATCCCGTGACTCCTTCACCGAGGTTTCCGGCAGGCCCACCATGTTGAAGGCGGGCAAACCGTTGGAGAGGTGCACCTCCACCGTCACTTGCGGGGCCGCGACACCTAAGCTGGCACGGCTATAAACCACAGCTAATGACATAAATCCCGTCCTTGGTTTGATGTATGTGCTGGTTAACCGTTTTTTATTAGTTTTTTGTTCCAATCGACGCGTTCGGACTCAGTCAAAATCAGAGTCTTGTCAGGCAAAAAACGCTTGCCCAATAAAAATCACCGTGCTAGTTCTAATAGCCATTCGCGGTAAAAACCGCCCAATTTCACAGGATTTCCGGTTGTAACTATGAACATGGCCTCCCGTTTCGTCAGCATTATTGTGGTCCTAGTGGTGATTATTATCTCACCGCTCGGGGCTCGTTTAGCTGCACGGAACAAGGGATAGACCCACCACCGGACAGAACGAAACAAGCGACCCCCGAGCCTCACAGCTCGGGGGTTTTTTTTCGACCACAGGACAGGATTTTCCAGATGAACGGCGCGCAGTTTTTGGTACAGGCTCTCAAGCAACAGGGTGTGACTCAGGTGTTTGGTTACCCGGGCGGGGCCATCATGCCGGTCTACGATGCCCTGTATGACGGTGGCCTGGCCCATCAGCTCTGTCGCCACGAGCAGGGTGCCGCCATGGCGGCGGTGGGTTATGCCCGCGCCTCCGGTCAGGTGGGGGTTTGTATCGCCACCTCCGGCCCCGGCGCCACCAATCTGGTGACTGGCCTCGCGGAGGCGCTGCTCGATTCGGTGCCGCTGGTGGCCATCAGCGGTCAGGTGCCCTGCGCCGCCGTCGGGACCGATGCGTTTCAGGAGGTCGATGTGCTCGGCATGTCCCTCTCCTGCACCAAGCACTCCTTCATGGTGACCGATGTGGCCGATCTACCGCAGGTGATCGCCGAAGCCTTCGCCATCGCCAGTGAGGGGCGCCCGGGCCCGGTGCTGATCGACCTGCCCAAGGATGTGCAACTGGCCAAGGTGCCAACCCAGAGCCCGCTGTTTGCGGTGGCAGAGCCCGAGCATCTGAGCCAGGCCGAACTGACGGCCGCCCGCACCCTGCTGGCCGCCGCCGAGCGCCCGGTGCTCTACGTCGGTGGCGGGGTGGGCATGGCCAATGCCGAGCAGCAGTTGCGTGACTTTGCTGCCGCAACCGGTATGCCTGCGGTCACCACCCTCAAGGGGATAGGTGCACTCGACCCCGACAGCCCCGTTTATCTCGGCATGCTCGGCATGCATGGCACCAAGGCCGCCAACTATGCGGTGCAGCAGTGCGACTTGCTGCTGGTGGTGGGCGCCCGTTTCGACGATAGGGTGACAGGCAAGCTGGAGGAGTTTGCCCCCGAAGCAAAGGTGATCCATCTGGATGTGGACGCTGCCGAGTTTGGCAAGCGCCGCGCCGCCGAGGTGGGCATCACTCAGGATCTCAAACAGGTGCTGCCGCGCATCGCCATGTCCCTCTCCATCGAGCCATGGCGTGAGCACTGTGCGAACATGGCCCGCGAGTATGCCTTTCGCTACGACCATCCTGGCCAGCCCATCTATGCCCCGGCGCTGCTCAAGCAGCTCTCCACCAGGTTGCCGGAGAGCAGCGTGGTGGCCTGCGACGTGGGTCAGCACCAGATGTGGGTGGCCCAGCACATGCGCTTTACCAGCCCGCGCAACCACCTCTCCAGCGCCGGTCTCGGCACCATGGGCTTCGGCCTGCCGGCCGCCATCGGCGCCAAGATGTCGCGCCCGGAGGATGAAGTGGTGCTGGTGAGCGGTGACGGCTCTTTCATGATGAATGTGCAGGAGCTTGGCACCATCCGCCGGGCCCAGCTCAAGGTGAAGATGGTGCTGCTGGACAACCAGCGCCTCGGCATGGTGCGCCAGTGGCAGGAGTTGTTCTTCGACGGCCGCTACAGCGAGACCATCCTCTCCGACAACCCCGATTTCATCGCCCTGGCTGCCGCCTTCGGCATCCCCGGCGAAACCATCACATGCAAGGATCAGATAGCCGGCGCTCTCGATCGCTTGCTGGCAAGCGAGAGTGCCTACCTGCTGCATGTGGCCATTTCAGAGGAAGAAAACGTCTGGCCCCTGGTTCCGCCAGGAGTCGCCAACCACCAGATGATGGAGCAACGCCCATGAGTCAGTTCAATACCTTGCAAATCCATGCCCAGCCCAGACCCGAAGTGATGGAGCGGGTGCTGCGGGTGGTTCGTCACCGCGGTTTCAACCTCTGCGCCCTCAACATGGAGCAGGATTGCCAACAACTGCGGATCACGGTTACTGTCGAGTCGGTGCGTCCCATCCAGCAGTTGTGGAGCCAGCTGGTGAAGCTGGTGGACGTTTCCCGGGTCGATGCACTGGAACAGCAACCCCGGATCAGAGCTTAAGGAGCCAAGCCAATGTCACAGCCTTCCCAATCCGCCACTCACCCCCAATACATCTGGTTCAACGGCAAACTGGTGCCCTGGCAGGATGCCCAGGTGCACGTGATGAGCCACGCCCTGCACTATGGCTCCTCGGTGTTCGAGGGGGTACGTGCCTACGACACCCCCAAGGGCACCTGCATTTTCCGCCTGCAGGAACACACCCGCCGCCTGTTCGACTCCGCCAAGATCTACTGGATGGACGTTCCCTACAGCGAGGCCGACGTGAATGAAGCCTGCCGCACCGTGGTGCGCGAGAACGGCCTGAAGAGCGGCTATCTGCGCCCGCTGGCTTTTGTCGGCAACGTGGGGCTGGGGCTGCATCCGCCGCTGGATGCCAAGGCCGACCTGATGGTGGCTGCCCTGCCGTGGGGCGCCTATCTGGGGGAAGAGGGGCTGAAAAACGGGGTGGATGTTTGCGTCACCTCCTGGAACCGGCTCGCTCCCAACACCATTCCCACCGGCGCCAAGGCGGGCGGCAACTACCTTTCTTCCCAGCTGATCAGCCGCGAGGCCAAGCGCAACGGCTTCGCCGAGGGGCTGGCGCTGGACGTGAACGGCTACCTGAGCGAAGGGGCGGGGGAGAACCTGTTCCTGGTGAAGAACGGTGTGCTGTTCACCCCGCCCGCTACCGCCGCCATCCTGCCCGGCATCACCCGTGACACTATCATGACACTCGCGCGTGACTTGGGTTACGAGGTGCGCGAGCAGGCGCTGCCCCGTGAGGCGCTCTATGTCGCAGACGAAATCTTCATGACCGGCACGGCGGCCGAGGTGACCCCGGTACGCTCCGTCGATCGGATGAAGGTGGGCGCTGGCTGCCGCGGCCCGGTGACCGAGCAGCTGCAAAACGCCTTCTTCGGCCTGTTCAACGGTCAGACCGAAGACAAGTGGGGCTGGCTGACGCCAGTCAACGACTGATGAGAGAGGGGAGGCGTCATGCCTCCCCGAGTCGCTTCCGGTCAGGGCACTGCGCTGTGTCCTCACCAGGATCGATTCCCGATCCGAGAGTCACTTTTTCATTTCCAAAGATAATGAGCCCGCTGGGCATTCAGGGAGTAGAGACATGCCGAAGTTGAGATCCGCCACCACCACCCACGGACGTAACATGGCCGGGGCCCGTGCCCTGTGGCGCGCCACCGGAATGACCGATCAGGATTTCGGCAAGCCCATCATCGCCGTGGTCAACTCCTTCACCCAGTTCGTGCCGGGTCACGTCCACCTCAAGGATCTGGGCCAGCTGGTGGCGCGCGAAATCGAAGCCGCCGGCGGGGTGGCCAAGGAGTTCAACACCATCGCCGTGGATGACGGCATCGCCATGGGTCACGGCGGCATGCTCTACTCCCTGCCATCGCGCGAGCTTATCGCGGATTCGGTGGAGTACATGGTCAACGCCCACTGCGCCGACGCCATGGTCTGCATCTCCAACTGCGACAAGATCACCCCGGGGATGCTGATGGCCGCCCTGCGCATCAACATCCCGGTGATCTTCGTCTCCGGCGGCCCGATGGAAGCGGGCAAGACCAAGCTCTCCGACCAGATCATCAAGCTGGATCTGGTGGACGCCATGATCCAGGGCGCCGACCCCAAGGTCTCCGACGCCCAGAGCGAACAGGTGGAGCGCAGTGCCTGTCCCACCTGCGGCTCCTGCTCCGGCATGTTTACCGCCAACTCCATGAACTGTCTGACCGAGGCGCTGGGTCTCTCCCAGCCGGGCAACGGTTCGCTGCTGGCGACCCACAGCGACCGCGAGCAGCTGTTCAAGCTGGCGGGCCAGCGCATCGTGACCCTGGCCAAACGCTGGTATGAGCAGGACGATGCCTCGGCCCTGCCGCGCAACATCGCCACCAAGGCGGCGTTCGAGAACGCCATGGCGCTCGACATCGCCATGGGCGGCTCCACCAATACCGTGCTGCACCTGCTGGCGGCGGCCCAGGAGGCGGGCGTCGACTTCACCATGGCCGATATCGACCGCATGTCGCGCAAGGTGCCACAGCTGTGCAAGGTGGCGCCCTCTACCCAGAAATACCACATGGAAGATGTGCACCGCGCCGGTGGGGTGATGGCAATTCTGGGCCAGCTGGAAAAAGCGGGTCTGGTGCATGGCGATACCCGTACCGTGTTGGGTTGCTCCCTCGTCGAACAGCTCAATGAATATGACGTCAGCCGCCAACCGAGTCAGGAGGTGGTGGACTTTTATCGCGCCGGCCCGGCCGGGATCCGCACCACCAAGGCCTTCAGCCAGGATTGCCGCTGGCCGGAGCTGGATCTGGACCGCGCCGAGGGCTGCATCCGCTCGCTGGACAACGCCTACAGCCTGGAAGGGGGCCTGGCCGTGCTCGCCGGCAACCTGGCGCTGAACGGTGCCATCGTCAAGACCGCCGGGGTGGATGAGGAGAACCTCACCTTCCGCGGCCCGGCCCGGGTATTCGAGAGCCAGGACACGGCGGTTGCCGGCATTCTGGACGGCACCGTCAAGGCCGGTGAAGTGGTGGTGATCCGCTACGAAGGCCCGAAAGGGGGCCCCGGCATGCAGGAGATGCTCTACCCCACCACCTACCTGAAATCCATGGGTCTCGGCAAGGCGTGCGCCCTGATCACCGACGGCCGCTTCTCCGGCGGCACCTCGGGCCTCTCCATCGGCCACGTGTCGCCGGAGGCGGCCTCCGGCGGCACTATCGGTCTGGTGGAAGATGGCGACATCATCAACATCGACATCCCGGCCCGCAGCATGGTGCTGGAGGTAGCCGACAGCGTGCTGGCTGCCCGCCGCGTCGCCGTCGAGGCTCGGGGCTGGAAGCCGCTCGATCGCCAGCGTCAGGTCTCCTTTGCCCTGCGCGCCTACGCCATGTTCGCCACCAGCGCCGATAAAGGTGCGGTGCGCGATCGTTCGATGCTGGGGGAATAAAGATGAATTCCAATATGAAATATGAGCAATCGACCCGATTGGTCGGCCTTTGTGCCGACAAGGGGTTGGTGTGGCGCGATCGCTCGATGCTGGGGGAATAAACCATGGTCTCTGCGGCGGATTATCTACGCAAGGTGTTGCTCTCCCCCGTCTATGAGGCGGCGCGGGTTACCCCCTTGCAAACCCTGAAGAAACTCTCCGAGCGGCTCGGCAATCACGTCAGTCTGAAGCGGGAGGACCTGCAACCGGTCCACTCCTTCAAGCTGCGCGGTGCCTACCACAAGATTGCCACCCTGACCGAGGAGCAGAAGGCGCGCGGCGTCATCGCCGCCTCCGCCGGCAACCACGCCCAGGGGGTCGCCCTGTCGGCCGCCAAGCTCGGCATCAAGGCGATCATAGTGATGCCCAAGACCACGCCGGATATCAAGATTGACGCGGTGCGCCGTCAGGGCGGCAACGTCATGCTGTTTGGCAACAGCTTCGACGAGGCCTACGGCGAGAGCCGCCGTCTCGCTGAATTGGAGGGCTACACCCTGATCCCGCCGTTTGATGACGTCGAGGTGATCGCCGGCCAGGGCACCATCGGCAAGGAGCTGCTGGAACAGGATACCCACCTCACCCACGTGTTCGTGCCGGTGGGTGGCGGCGGACTGGCCGCCGGGGTGGCGGTCTACATCAAGCAGCTGCTGCCGGATGTGAAGGTGATCGGGGTGGAGGCGGAAGGCTCCGCCTGCCTCAAGGCCGCACTGGTGGCCGGCGAGCCGGTCAATCTGGAGCGGGTCTCGCTGTTTGCCGACGGGGTGGCGGTCAAGCGCATCGGCGAAGAGACCTTCCGCCTGTGCAACCAGTATCTGGACGAGGTGGTGACCGTCTCCAACGACCAGATCTGCGCCGCGCTGAAAGACATCTTCGACGACTGCCGCGCCATTGCCGAGCCGTCGGGGGCCCTCTCGCTGGCCGGCCTCAAGGCCTACAGCGAGCGGGAGCAGGTTAAAGGGGGGCGAATGGCGGCCATTCTCTCCGGCGCCAACGTCAACTTCCACAGCCTGCGCTACGTGTCGGAGCGCTGCGAGATCGGCGAGAAGCGCGAGGGCATGCTGGCGGTGACCATCCCCGAGCGCAAGGGGGCCTTCCTCGACTTCTGCCGTCAGCTCGGGCCGCGCATGGTGACCGAGTTCAACTACCGCTACGCCGATGCCGAGCAGGCATCGCTGTTCGTCTCGGTGCGCCTCACCGGCGGTGACGAGGAACTGGGCCAGATCATCGATCAACTCGGCGGCAACGGTTATCCGGTGGTCAACATGACCGAGAGCGAGCTGGCCAAGAACCACGTGCGTTACATGATTGGCGGCCGCCCGGCCCGGCCCCTCGGTGAACGCCTCTACAGCTTCAAGTTTCCGGAGCAGCCTGGCGCCCTGATGCGCTTTCTGGAGACCCTCGGCTGTCGCTGGAACATCAGCCTGTTCCACTACCGCAACCACGGTGCTGACTACGGCCGGGTGCTCTGCGCCTTCGAGCTGCCGGACGAGGACGTGGCCGCCTTCCACGACTACCTGCACGAGATTGGCTACGGCTGGAAAGAGGTGAGCGACGACCCCGCCTACCGGCTGTTTCTGGCCAGCTAGGTGGGTTGCAAGCAACAAGAGGGAGGCCATCGGCCTCCCTCTTTCATGGTGCTGGCCGGCACATCTGCAGATACCCCCTGCATGGGGCGTTTTCCTGCCGGGAATGCCGTGCGCTTCACACTCTTGAGTCCCAAGTCATTTGAGGCTGGCAACAGATGGGATAACCTGATGGACGGGGCCGGGTTTGCCCCATCAGGGAAGAGAGGCGCAAGAGCGCCCATCACGACTCATTGCAGAGGCTTTCACCATGAACAAATCGATACTTGCCGTGCTGGTCAGCGGCCTGCTCGTCAGCGGGGCCGTGCAGGCTGCCGCTCAGGACAACACCTGGTACGCCGGCGGCAAGGCCGGCTGGTCCAAGTTCTTCGACGTGGATCAGAAGCAGGTCGTTTCCGATACCCTGGGGGCACTGCAGAACACCAGTACCAGCAAGGATACGCTCGGGCTGGGCGCCTTTGCCGGCTATCAGCTCAACCCCAACCTGGGCTTCGAATTCGGCTATGACTGGTTCGGCAAGTACACCTCGTCCGGCGAATTGAGCGGGGTGAGGGTGGAAGGGGAAGCCAAGAGCCAGATGATCCAGACCACCATGAAGATAGGGTTCCCGGTCAACGATGCGCTGGATCTCTATGGCCGGATCGGCGGCGGCTACGCCTGGACCAACAGCGAACTGTCGGCCCAGACGGCCACCGACTTCATCAAGGATACCGGCAACAAGCATGGCGCCGTGTTCGTCGGGGCGCTGGGGGCCGAATACGCCATCGACCGTGACTGGGCCGCCCGCCTCGAATACCAGTACACCACCCCGCTCGGGGATACCTCCCTCGATCGTGCCGGCATCGAGATGGACAACGGCATGCTGGCGTTTGCCATGCTCTATCGCTTCGGTCAGCAGGGCGGCGAAGTGGCTGCGCCCGCACCGGCCCCGGCTGCGGCGCCTGCTCCCGCCGTGGTGGTGGTGCCCAAGACCTTCAGCCTGAGCTCGGACGTGCTGTTCGAGTTCAACAAGGCGACCCTGAAGCCGGCCGCCAGCCAGGCGCTCGACAACCTGTTCAGCCAGATAGTGGCGGCCAATCCGAAAGACGGGGTAGCGACCGTGATCGGCCACACCGATCGCATCGGCTCCGACGCCTACAACCAGGCGCTCTCCGAGCAGCGCGCCCGCAGCGTTGCCGACTACCTGATTGCCAAGGGACTGTTTGCCGACAAGGTGCGGGTCGAGGGGCGTGGGAAGTCTTCCCCGATCACCGGCAACAACTGCAGTAGCGGCTCCAAACCGGCGCTGATCGCCTGTCTGGCGCCGGATCGGCGGGTGGAAGTGCGGCTGGAAGGGGTCTCCCAACCGGCGCAATGACCACGGTGACAGCATGAACGACAAGGGAGGCCCAGGCCTCCCTTTTCATTGCCGCCAGCAGGAGCGGTTATGTGCAGAGGCCGATGCCGCAGCCTCCTGATATAGCCAATCGGTGTTAAGCCTACCCCGACAACTGGTCGATAACTGACCAGATGTATGGCGCCGAGGGCGAAGATATGCGCATCGATCACTACGACCTCCAGGGGGAGGTGCAATACCAGCAGCAACAGGCGCAGTCCCGCAAGGTGCGCCGGCTCGGCCCCGTTCCGGCTGCCAGCCAGGCGCAGTCCCCTGCCACGGCGCCGGCGGACTCGACGCCAGCGGCGGCCGGTGGCAGCCAGCTCACCTTCACCCGCAGCAGCCTGCTGACGCTGCAGATGGCCAGCCGCACTGCGGCCGGCCCGGTGCCCGCGGCCCCCACACCGGCGCCAACCAAGCCTGCCGAGACCGACAAGGGCGAACAGGATGGTATTCCCAACGATGGGCTCGACAACCGCCAGCGGCTCATCAAGCTGATGATCGAGGCGATGCTGGGCCACGAGATAGAGCTGCCGGACCCGATCAAACCGGCCGACCAGAGCGCGGAGGGAGTCCCTGCGCCGACGGGCGAGGGAACCCCGCCCGCCGCCGAGCCGGATCAGCTGGTGGAGGTGACCGACAGCCTGCTGCAAAAAGAGCAGCTCAACGTAGTGGCGGCGGCAAACGTGCAGACCCAGGATGGCCAGACCCTGCAGCTGGATCTCGGTTTTGTGCTGGACTGGCGTCAGCTCGATATCAGCCAGCGTCGCACCACCCTCAATGCCCTCAAGGATCCGCTGGTGCTCAGCCTGGACGGCAAGATAGCCGGCCTGACCGACGCCCGGGTCAATTTCGACATCGATCAGGATGGCAAGGCGGACAGCCTGCCCGGCCTGAGTGAAGGGAGCGGCTTCGTGGCGCTGGATCGCAACGGCAACGGCACCATAGATGACGGCGGCGAGCTGTTCGGGGCCCGCTCCGGCAACGGTTTTGGCGAGCTGGCGACCCTGGATGAGGATGGCAACGGGGTGCTGGACGAGCGGGACAGCCAGTTCTCGGCGCTGCAGTTCTGGCAGCCGGAGCAGTCCCCCATCGCCCTGGTGGAGCTGGGGATCGGCGCCATCCTGCTGCATCCCCTCGACACCCCCTTCAACCATCTGGGGGAAAGCGGCAATCAGGGGGTACTGCGCCAGTCCGGTCTCTATGTGACCGAGCAGGGCAAGGGCGGCTGGGTGCAGCAGGTCGACCTGCGAGTCTGAACCCTGCACCCGCATGGCAAACCCGGTCGCTGACGCCGCGCGCCCGCGCCCGCGACCGCTTCACCGTCAGCGACCAGAATCCGACTCAGTTCAGCTCGGTGGGGTCTATGTCTAGGCTCCAGCGCACCCGTTTGGTCTCGGGCCACCCCTCCAGCTCCTTCACCGCCCAATCCAGCAGCTGGGCCAGTGGCGCCCGGTTCGGCCCCTGTACCAGCAACTGCATGCGAAACTTGCCCGCCTTGCGCTCCATGAAACCGCTGATGGGCCCCAGCACCTGAACATGGGGATAACGGGCGCTGCGCAGGGTATCGGCGAGACGGGTGAGGAACAACTGCACCTCGTCGCGGCCGTTGGCCTCGGCCCGAAACAGCCCCTGATAGCTGAACGGCGGCAGCCCCAGCAGGCGACGCTCCTTGAGCGCGGTATCCGCGAAATGGCCATAGCCGTTCTGGGTCAGATCCTGCAGCAGAGCGTGTTCGGGATGGTGGCTCTGCAGCACCACCAGCCCCGGCTTGCTGGCGCGGCCGGCACGGCCCGCCACCTGGGTGTAGAGCTGGGCCAGCTTCTCGGCGGCGCGAAAATCGGCACTGAACAGCGCGCCATCCACATCCAGCAGTCCGACCAGCGTCACATCCGGGAAGTGGTGGCCCTTGGCCAGCATCTGGGTGCCGATCAGGATCTTGTACTTGCCCGCCTTGATGTCGCCGAGGTGGGTCTCCAGCTCCCCCTTGCGACGGGTGTTGTCCCGATCGATGCGCACCACCGGATATTGGGGGAACACTGTTGTAAGCAGTTGCTCCAGCTGCTCGGTGCCCACTCCCGAGCCGATTAGCTCGTTGCTGCCACACTCGGGGCAGTGGTGGGGCAGCGGACGCACACTGTCGCAGTGGTGGCAGTGCAGCCGCCGTCCGGCCTGGTGCCAGGTGTACCAGGCGTCGCAACGCTCGCAGGCGGCACTCCAGCCGCACTGGTGGCAAATCAGGGCCGGGGCATAGCCACGGCGGTTGAGAAACAGCATCACCTGGTTGCCCGCCGCCAGATGCTCCGCCATCAGCTGTTCCAGCTGGGGGGAGAGCCCGGCCTGCAGCCGCACGTTCTTGATGTCCAGGATCACCTGGCGGGCGGTCTGGGCATTGCCGGCGCGGCGAGTGAGAGTGAGGTGGTGATACTTGCCACTGCGGGCGTTGTGCAATGTCTCCAGCGACGGGGTGGCCGAGCCAAGCAGGATGGGGATGCCGGCGCGATGAGCCCGCATCACCGCCAGATCCCGCGCATGGTAGCGAAAACCGTCCTGCTGCTTGAAGGAGCCGTCGTGCTCCTCGTCGATGATGATGATGCCGAGGTTGTGAAACGGGGTGAACACCGCAGAACGGGTGCCGATCAGGATGGCGGCACCGCCGTCGCGGCAGGCCAGCCAGGCATCGAGCCGCTCCCGATCGTTCATGGCCGAGTTCATCGCCACCACCGGCACGTTGAAGCGGCGCCGGAAGCGGTTGATGGTCTGCGGAGTGAGGCCGATCTCGGGCACCATCACCAGCGCCTGCTTGCCTGCCTTGAGCAGGGGCTCGAGGATGCTCAGGTAAACCTCGGTCTTGCCGGATCCGGTGATGCCATCCAGCAGGAAGGCGCCAAACTGGTTGCTCTGGCTGGTGACGGCGGAGACCGCCAGCGCCTGCTCGCCGTTGAGGCGCAGCCCCTCACCCGGCTCGAAGCGGGCGGCCCAGTCGCCGTCATGGCTCGGCTCCAGCGAGCGCTTCTCCAGCAGTCCCTTCTTCTCCAGCGCGGTGAGGGCGGCACTCTGGATCTCCTCCTGCTTGAGGGCGGAGGGGGTCTGCGGCCCCTTGCGCAGCAGGGCGAGCGCCTGCTGCTGCTTGGCTGCCCGCTTGAGCTCGTTGAGATCGACCGCCATGCCGGCCTCGGTGGCGAACCAGAATTCCAGCTCGCGATAGGCGGCGGGCTCCCCCTTGCGCACCAGCACCGGCAGGGCGTGGGGCAGTACCTCCCCCAGTGGGTGCTGGTAGTAGCTGGCGCTCCAGTTCATCAGCGCCAGAATGTCAGGCCCCAGCACAGGGGCGCTATCAAGCACGCGTTTGATCGGCTTGAGCTTGTTGCGCGGCACCTGGCTGTCGACCGGATGATCCACCACCAGCCCGACCAGGGTTTGCGGGCCGAACGGGATCTCGACCCGGCAGCCGGGGGCAGGCAAAGGCAGGGGGGAGAGATAGTCGAAGTGACGGCGTAACGGCACCGGCACAGCCACACGAACCAGATCCAGCGTTTGGGAAGAATTCACCAGAGATTGCCTATTTTTTCTGCGAAGCCACTTGCCTGAACTCAGGCATTTCCTATATTATTCGCAGCCTTTGAAACTGTGTTCAACAATCGTGTGGTGTCCGACAGAAGATCGGATAGCGACACGGCCTGATAATTGAGGTTGTCCATGAAAGCTGGTATCCATCCTGACTACGTAGCCATCACCGCCAAGTGCTCTTGCGGTAACGTCATCAACACCTTCTCTACCCTGGGTAAAGATCTGAACCTGGACGTGTGCTCCGAGTGCCACCCGTTCTATACCGGCAAGCAGAAAGAAGTTTCTAGCGGCGGCCGCGTAGACAAGTTCAACAAGCGTTTCGGTGCGATGACCACCAAGAAGTAATTTTACTTCTGAAGAATTCTGAAAAAGGCGCCCGATGGGCGCCTTTTTTATTGGTCGGCGTTCTGTAACGGCCCGCTTTGCCCTATGGTGGAACTCTCCTTTCTCCCTTCGCGGGAGCAGGGGCGGAGATGAGGGGCGGTAACATGGGCAAAACAGGGAGTGTGCAGATGCGTGATTGTCTGGTGATGGGGGCGGCGGGCTACATAGGTTCTTACCTGGTGCCCCATCTACAAGAACTGGGTTATCGGGTGATTGCCGGGGCGCGGCGCCCCTGCCGTCTGCCGCCCGGGGTAGAGTTTCGCCTTGCCGACAGCCTCAAGCCGATCACATTGCTGCCCGCCCTGGCCGGCATCGACACCGTCTTCTATCTGGTGCACGCCATGGGGGCGGGGGCCGACTTCCACCGGCTGGAGCAGCAGGGGGTGAAGAACTTCGCCGCCGCCGCCCGCGCCGCCGGGGTGCGCCGCATCATCTATCTGGGTGCCATCCAGCCGGCGCAGTGCAACAGCCGTCACCTCAACTCCCGCCGTTATTGCGGCGAGCTGTTTCGGAGCGCCGGCGTGCCGACGGTGGAGCTGCGCGCCGGCATCATAGTGGGGCCCGGCTCCGCGGCGTTTGAGGTGATGCGGGATCTGGTGTTCAACCTGCCGATGATGGTGACGCCCAAATGGGTGCGCTCGCGTACGCCGCCCATTGCGCTCTCCAACCTGCTGCACTATCTGGGCGGACTGGTGGAAGCCGACGGGGTGGACGGCCAGATCTTCAACGCCGCCGGTCCCGAGCTGCTCAGCTATCAGCAGCAGTTGCAGAAGTTCGCCGCCCACATCGGCAAGCGCTGCCCCATCATCCCGCTGCCGTTTCTCAGCCCGCGCCTCTCCGCCTGGTGGCTGCAGTTTGTAACCTCGGTGCCGCAGCCGGTGGCCAAGGCGCTGGTGGGCGGCCTCAAGCATGACATCCCGGCCGACGACGGCCCGCTGCGGGCCCTGCTGCCGCAAACCCTGCTCAGCTTCGACGAGGCGCTGGCCGAGAGCCTCTCTCTGGAGCAGCAGCTGGGCGCCGAGCAGCAGGGGGAGGAGACCCCGCTCGGCCTGCGCTGGCGCCACCCCGAGTACGGCTTCTATGACCGCACCGCCAGCGGCGATGCCATCTGCCTCGCCTCGCCCGAGGTGGTGTGGCAGGTGCTGCAGCAGCTGGGGGGAGAGCAGCGCTACTTCTACATGAACCAGCTGTGGGTGGTGCGGGAATGGATGGATCACCTGATCGGCGGCCCGGCGCTGACTCGCGGCCGCACCAATCCGGATCGTTTCGTGAAGGGGGACATGCTGGACTCCTGGCAGATCCTCGGGGTGGACGAGGGGCGCAGGCTGGATCTGCTGTTCAACATGCGGGCCCCCGGCGTCGGCCGGCTGGAGTTCAACATCCTGCCGGAGGAGTCGGGGCTGACCCGGCTCAAGGTAACGGCCCACTGGCATCCACAGGGAGCCTGGGGACTGGCCTACTGGCTCGCCATGCTGCCGTTCCACCTCTTCATCTTCCAGGGCATGACGGAGGCGATCGCCAGACAGGCGGAGGCGAAAGCCGGCATCCCGGTGATGGGGTGAAACCATATCTATAACTAAATGGGTATTCTAGGTTGGCATGACATGCTAATTACTGGCTTGTCAGTGGCTGGATGACGATACTTTCCTCTGTGAAAGCCCGATGGTTTTCTTTATGATCCCCAGCCCTCGCCTGTGGGCGAGCCAATGCACCACTCAATTCACTACCGTATCGGGGTCCCCCATGTCCGATCAGCGTCACGATCTTCGTCAACAAGCACTCGATTACCACGCCCAGCCCGTACCGGGCAAAATCGCCATCGCCCTCACCAAGCCGGCCGAAACCGCCCGCGATCTGGCGCTGGCCTACAGCCCGGGCGTTGCCGAGCCGGTGCGCGAGATCGCCACCAACCCGGCCGATGCCTACCGCTACACCGGCAAGGGCAACCTGGTGGCCGTCATCTCCAACGGCACCGCCATTCTGGGGCTGGGCAATCTGGGTCCGCTGGCCTCCAAGCCGGTGATGGAGGGCAAGGCCCTGCTGTTCAAGCGCTTTGCCGGCATCGACGCCATCGACATCGAAGTGAAGCACGAGACCAGCGCGCAGTTCATCGACACCGTTGCCGCCATCGCTGACACTTTCGGCGGCATCAACCTGGAAGACATCAAGGCCCCCGAGTGCTTCGAGATCGAGCAGGCACTGATCGAGCGCTGCGACATCCCGGTGTTCCACGATGATCAGCACGGTACCGCCATCGTCACCGCCGCCGGCCTGCTCAACGCGCTGGAAGTGCAGGGCAAGCAGATTGGCGACAGCCGCATCGTCTGCATGGGCGCCGGGGCTGCCGCCACCGCCTGCATGGACCTGCTGATCAAGTGTGGTGCCAAGCCCCACAACATCTTCATGCTGGATCGTCAGGGCGTCATCCACAGCGGTCGCACCGATCTCAACCAGTACAAGCAGCGCTTCGCCAACGACACCCCCCTGCGGACCCTGATGGAGGTGATCGACGGGGCGGACGTGTTCGTCGGTGTCTCCGGCCCGGATGTGCTGCCCGCCGAGGCGGTGGCGCTGATGGCCACCAACCCGGTGATCTTCGCCTGCTCCAACCCGGATCCCGAGATCAAGCCCGCACTGGCTCACGCAGTGCGCGGTGACCTCATCATGGGTACCGGTCGTTCCGACTATCCGAACCAGATCAACAACGTGCTCTGCTTCCCCTTCATCTTCCGCGGCGCCCTCGACGCCCGTGCCAGCCGCATCAACGATGCCATGAAGATCGCCGCGGTCGAGGCGATCCGTGGTCTGGCCAAAGAGCCGGTACCGGCCGAGGTGCTGACCGCCGCCGGCGTCAGCGAGCTCGCCTTCGGCAAGGACTACGTCATTCCCAAGCCGATGGATGCCCGTCTGCTGCCGCGCGTCGCCCGTGCCGTGGCACTGGCAGCGGTGGAGTCCGGGGTGGCCCGCATCGCCCTGCCGGCGGACTATATGCTGGGCTGAGCCAAGGCAAGCGCGCAGAAAACAGAAGGGGCCCCATGTCGGGGCCCCTTTTTATTACGGGAAGCTTGTTGGTCGATTACTTGGTCTTGGGAGCAACTTTGACGGCCGGCGCCTTGGCGTGGGCAGCCTTGTGGTGTTTTTTCACGACCTTGGTCTGGGTAGTCTGGGGAGCGGCAGCCTTGGTCGGGGTGGCAGCCATGGTGAAGCCGGAGGTCAGGGCGAAGACAGCAGCCAGGCTCAGGGGGATCAGCTTGTTCATATTCCAGTTCCTCATTCGGGTTGATGACATGGAGCGTTTCTCCATGACTTCATCCTAGGGCTGTTCGACCTGCGGTTCAGTGAGTGACTGGTGACGGTTTGTATCCAAATGTACAGGCAGCATCAGGCAGAAACGGGCACCGCTGCTGCTCGGCAGCAGTTGCACCTCGCCGCCGTGGTGGCGGGCGATGCTGCGTACGATGGCCAGCCCCAGCCCGGCGCCGCCGGTACGTCGGTCGCGGCTCTGATCCAGCCGCACGAAGGGCTCGAAGATCTGCGGCGCCAGTGCGGGATCGATGCCGGCGCCGTCGTCGGCCACCTCCAGCAGATAGTGATCCTGCTGACGCGCCATGCTGAGGGTGACCCGGCCAGCGGCGTGGCGCAGGGCGTTGCCGATGAGGTTCTCCAGCGCTCGATCCAGCAGGCGAGTATCGCCGCGCCAGGGCAGGGCCATGGCCGGGCGCACGAAGTCGAGCCGCTTGTCCGGCCGCAGCGCCTGCCAGTCGGCAAGGCGGCTGCCGGCCCAGCTGCCGAGCTCCAGCTCGCTGCACTGCAGCGGCAGCTCGGGGCGATCGAGCCTGGCGTAGGTGAGCATCTCCTCGATGAGGGCGTCCAGCGCGCCGAGATCCCGCTCCAGCCCCTGCTGCTCCTCGGCCGAGGGCGCCGGATCCAGCATGGCGAGCCGGTAGCGCAGCCGCACCAGCGGGGTGCGCAGCTCGTGGGCGATGGCGTCGGTCAGCTGCTTGCGGCTGGCCAGCATGGCTTGCAGCTGCTCGGTCATCTGGTCGAAGGTGCGGCCGACCCGGCCCAGGCTGCTGCCGGGCGGCAAACGGGTGCGGCAGGAGAGATCGCCGTCGCCGACCCGGCGGGCGGTCTGTTCGAGCTGTTGCAGGCCGCGCCAGTGCGGGCGCAGCCAGAGCAGGATCGGCAGCCCCAGCGAGAGACCGATGACCAGCAGCAGCCCCACGTCGACCCAGTGCAGTTCGTGCAGGTAGGAGAGATAGGGGACGGGGCCGACGATCAGCACCTGATCGGTGCCCGGAATGCGCTGCAGGAAGGTGTCATCCTCCTCGACGATGACGATGTTGCCGGCCTCCAGGAAGGCCTGATCCTCGTTGGCCAGCGGCTGGTTGGCGAGGGCGCCGATCTGCAGCGGCAGGGTGAGCTGGCGGCTCTGCTCCGCCATGCGGGCGGGCCAGTGCTCCGGCGGCAAGCGGGCCAGCTCGCCGGTGAGCAGGCCGAGGGAGCCCTGCATCATCCGCTCCAGATAGCGATCTCCCGCCCGCTCGGCGGTGACCTGATAGACCATGCCGACCAGCAGAATGGCCAGGGTGAAACAGCCGATCAGCAGCAGATAGAACTGGATAAACAGGCGGCGCATCGGGCTCTCCTCTTGCCTGGGTGGCGTCTGGGCATTGCCTTGTTGCCCCCTCATCCCCAACCCTTCTCCCGCAAGGGGAGAAGGGAGCAGAGAGCATCAAGGTCATTCGGCGGGGCTTATTCCCAGGCGTGGGGCACCAGCAGGTAGCCTTTTTGGCGCACCGTCTTGATGCGGGTCGGGTTGCTGGTATCGTCCCCCAGCTTGCGGCGCAGGCGGGAGATGGCCACGTCCATGCTGCGGTCCTGGCCGTCGTAGTCGCGACCGCGCAGGCTGCGAAACAGCGCCTCCCGCCCCAGGATCTGGCCGGCGTGGCAGGCCAGCTCCCACAAGAGATCGAAATCGGCGGTGGAGAGCGGAATGCTGTCGCCGTCAAGGCGCACGTCCCGGCCCGGGCCGTCGATCTGCAGCCGGCCGAACTGCAGGCGCTGGGGCGGCGTGCTGGCGACCACGGGCTGCGGGGCCTGCTGTCCCTGCTGGCGGAACTGGACCCGCAGCCGGGCCAGCAGCACGGGGGGCGGCGTGGTCTTGAGGATATAGTCGTTGGCACCCAGCTCCAGGCTCAGGATCTGGTTCATGTCGCTGTCCAGCGAGGTGAGCATGACGATGGGGCCGGCAAAGCGCGGGCGCAGATCCCGGCACAGGGATAGACCATCCTGACCTGGCAGCATGATGTCGAGCAGCACCAGGTCCGGTTGCTCGGCCTCGACCCTGGCCAGCGCCCGATCGCCCCTCGGCTCCAGTAGCACCTCCATGTCGTGGCGGGCCAGCCAGCTGCTGATGAGCTGGCCTATCTCGGGATCATCTTCAACAAAAAGAATGCGTTGCATGGTGGCATGACACCCAGACTGTGGCGCGGATGCGCGTGCCGCCAGCATAGCGGCTCCGGCCGCCCCATGCACAGGGTTAAATAATCAAACAGGGCCCGCGGGCCCTGTCTTGTTTTGCTGGTCGAGCTGGGAATTATGCCCCGGCGGCATCAACCTGCCTTGCGCTTGAGATAGACCCCGGCTTCCATATGGTGAGTCCAGGGGAACTGATCGAACAGGGCGAAGCGGGCGATCTCGTGGGTGTCGCCGAGCACCGCCATGTTGGCCTGCAGGGTCTCGGGGTTGCAGGAGATGTAGAGGATGTTGTCGTAATCCTGCACCAGCTTGACGGTGGCGTCGTCGAGACCGGCCCGGGGCGGGTCGACGAAGATGGTGTTGCACTGGTAGGCGGAGAGATCCACCCCCTTGAGGCGGTTGAACTCCCGCTCGCCGCGCATCGCCATGGTGAACTCCTCGGCCGACATGCGCAGGATGATCAGGTTGTCGACGCCGTTGGCGGCGATATTGAACTGGGCGGAGTCCACGCTCGGCTTGGCGATCTCGGTGGCCAGCACTTTGCGGAAGTTCTGCGCCAGGGCGATGGAGAAGTTGCCGTTGCCGCAGTAGAGCTCCAGCAGGTCGCCCTCGCTCCCCTTGGTCACGTCCAGCGCCCAGCCCAGCATCTGTTCGTTGATGGCGGCGTTGGGCTGGGTGAAGCTGTTTTCCACCTGCTTGTAGACCAGCTCGCGGCCCTGCACGGTCAGTCGCTCGACGACGAACTCCTCCCCCAGGCAAATCTTCTGCTTGTGGGCGCGGCCAATCAGCTGCACATCGAACCCCTTGGCCCGCAGGTCGGCCTGCAGCGCTTCGGCGGCCTGCTGCCACTCGCTCTCCAGCTTGCGGTGGTAGAGCAGGCTGACGCAGATCTGGCCGGACTGGGTGGAGAGGTAGTCGATCTGGAACAGCTTGCGGCGCAGCACGGGGTGCGGGCGCAGCCCCTCCAGCAGCACCGGCATCAGCTGGTTGATGAGGCGGCTGGCGGTGGGGAACTGATCGACCCGGATGATCTCCTTGGTAGCCGGCGCATACATGCAGTGATACAGGTCGTCACCGTCGTGCCAGATGCGAAACTCGGCGCGCATCCGGTAGTGTTCGGCGGGGGAGGCGTGCACTTCCAGCGCAGGCAGGGTGAAATCGGCAAACAACCCGCAGAGGCGCTCGCGCTTCTCGTCGAGCTGGGCCTGGTAATCGGCCGGGGTTCGAAGGGGCGCCGGGTCGGCGGAAACCTGCTGGGATTGGGTCATGATTTACCTCACATGCACACCGGTCTGGCCGGGTCGAAATCGGGGGAAGCCTGCAGCCACCCAAAGGGGCCCGATTTTAAAAGGCCGCCGCAGATTGTCCAGTATTTTGTGGTCAAGAAGTGTGCAGTCAGGCCGATAGCTGATCTACAGGCATGGTGGGAGGACACATTATGCAGATCGACGGAGTGGGCGCGGCCCAACCCAAGGGAGTGGGTGTTGCTCCCAAATCGCCCCAGCAGGCGGACTCGAAACCGATAAGCAACGAGGACGAAGTCTCGTTGCACAAGGCGCCGAAATGGGCGCAGGTGCTGGTGCAGCAGGCGCTGCAGTTCGCGCTGGAGATCAATGGCCAGGGCTACAAGGCGCCCAAGGCGCAGGATCAGCCGGAGACGGTGACCCCGGATACCCTGTTCGACTTTCAGTCGGTGGCCGACAACGTACTGCAGTTTGTCACCGGCCGGCTGGGGGCTGCCCGGGCCGACGGCAAGTCGGACGACAGCCTGACCGGCATGATGGAGCAGGCCCGCAAGGGAGTGGACAAGGGCTTTGGCGATGCCAGGAAGCAGCTCGGCGACTGGGCGGACAATTCCGACATCAAGACCGGCATGGATCAGAGCTACAAGCTGATCCAGGAGGGGCTCGATCAGTTCGAGAAGGAGTTCTTCGGCAAGGTCTCCACCACCGACATGGGCCAGGCCGAGATGGCCAGCCGTCAGCAGGGCTCGCTGGAGATCCAGACCAAGGATGGCGACAAGGTGGTGCTGCGTTTCAACGACAGCTGGCAGACCAAGTCCCAGAAGGATGACAGCGGCAGCCAGTTCAGCCTCAAGTCGAGCCAGAGCTTCAGCTTCTCGCTGGAGGGCAACCTGAGCAGCGAGGAGATGGACTCCATCGGCAAGCTGGTCAAGGGGATCGACGATCTGGCCGGCAACTTCTTCTCCGGCAATTTCGACGACCTGTTGAAGAAGGCGGGCGATCTGAAACTGGATGACAGCCAGCTGGCCTCCTATTCGCTCAAGCTCAAGCAGAGCCTCAAGCTGAGCCAGACCTATCAGGGGGCGCACTCCCTGCAGGAGATGCTCAAGCCGCTGGCGGACTACCTGCCCAAGCTGGATCAGGTGCAGCAGCAGGCGGACTCTCTGCTACCGGCATCCCAGCAGCAGGCGCTGACGCCGGCGGTGCTGGCGGCCCGTGGCCAGAGCGATCCGGCCCAGGTGGGCAGCTTCACCAGTTTCAACCAGCGGATGCTGGATGCGCTGCGGATGATCGGCCAGTTCCAGCCGGCGACGGATGCCAGCAGCAAGAGCGTCTGAACCGTTTCGAATCGAGGACCATGACCGGCCGTTTGCCAGCTCCTGCGGGGGCTGGCAAACTGGCCTTTTTCCCGATCCGGCCAGCCCATGAACCCGAAAAAGCCCAGAGACAAGCGCGAGCTTTGCTACCCCTTCATCTTCGAGACCCAGTTCCAGTGTGACTACGAGATCGCCACCGACGAGCTCTGCTGCCAGGTGGGCGCCGTGTTGTCACACCTGGCTCCGGATGCCGAGATTGCGCCCATGCAGGCGGATCTTGCGGCGCTGCAGCGGCTTATCTACAACCTCAACGGCTCGGTGCGCGGCAGGCTCGGCATCTTCGAGGAGGATCTGGACTGGCTGAAGGGGCGTTACGATCACTACAACGAGGCGAGCCGCGGCCGGGTCACCGGTTTCGTGCTGCCGCAAGGGCCGCAGCCGATCCCGACCCTGCACCTGTGCCGCTGCGGCAGCAAGAAGGTGGTGCGGCTGCTGGTGCGACTGGAAGAGAGCGGGGTGCGCTTCGACCCCATCCTCTATCGGTTCGCCAACCTGCTGGCCAACTTCTTCTTCGTGCTGACCGTCTACCTCAAGCAGTTGTGGCAGGTGGACGAGGTACCCTACGTCAGCATCAACTACTGAATACGGCCAAAAAAGCTTTTGTTTTTCATGAAGATCAAACACGATCATCCCATTTGTCGGTCGCCGGGATGGTTCCGGTAGCGCAGTGGGGAAGGCCATGACCATGCTTCATCTCAGTGGCAGTTCGTTCTTGATGCCGGGCAACCTCGCCTGGCGACCCCTGGCTGAATACGGCGAAGTGCAGGTTGCCCCTCATGGCCAGTGGCTGCAGACCCTGATGCACCAGAGCACCGAGGCTGCGGCCGGGACCCATATCATTATCTGGCTGTGGGAAGATCTGGTGCCTGCCCGGACCCTGCAGGAGTGGGGCCGTCTGGCGCAGGATGAGCAGCTGCTGGCGGTTGCCGCCTTCGTCGACGCGCTCTGCCAGCCTCTGTTGCAGCATCTGCAGCGCCGCCCGCAGGATCATCTACTGGTGGGGGCCTGCAGCCATGCGCCGCTCTGTGTCTATGGCACGGCCCCTGCCGTGCTGGCCGTGCTGGCCAGTGCGTTCGAGCAGCAGATGGCCCGCCTGCGCCTGCAGCAACCCGGCCTGGACGACCTGCACCTGCCACTCTGGCTGCAACAGTATGGCCGCCAGCACTGCTTCGATCGGCGCAACCTCTATCTGATGTCCTGCCCCTTCTCCATGGCCGGTCTGGCCAGCCTGGCGCAGTGGATTCTCCCCTTGCTGCAGCGGTTGCAGCAACCCGCCCACAAGGTGCTGGTGCTCGACTGCGACAATACCCTGTGGGGCGGCGTGGTCGGCGAAGACGGTGTCGGCGGCGTCCTGCTGGGACAGGACGGGATGGGCCGGCTCTACCAGGCCTTCCAGCAGGCGGCCAGCCACTGGCACGGGCAGGGCATAGTGCTGGCGCTCTGCTCCAAGAATCTGGCGGACGATGTGTGGCGGCTGTTTGACGAGCATCCGGGCATGGTGCTGACACGGGCGCAGATCGCCGCCGCCGAAATCGGCTGGGAGCCAAAATCCCAGGGGCTGCGGCGGCTGGCCGCCCGCCTCAATGTCGGGCTGGACAGCCTGGTCTTCTGGGATGACAGCGAGCTTGAGCGAGCCGAGGTGCGGGCCAACTGCCCCGAGGTGATGGTGATGACCCCGCCGGTCGATCTCTGGAGCTGGCCGGATGCCCTGCTGACGCTGCCGGCCCTGTGCAGTCGCCACCAGAGCCGGGATGACGGCCTGCGGCAGCACTCCTATCAGGCCCAGGCCGAGGCCGAGGCGGTGCGCCGGCAACTGGGCGACGAGCACGCCTTCCTGCGGCAATTGGCGCTGCAGGCCGACTGGCAGCCGCTCTCCCCGGGCAACCAGTTGCGAGCCGAACAGCTCAGCCAGAAGACCAATCAGTTCAACCTCTCCGGCCGCCGCTATCAGGCGGCGGAGCTGGCCCGGCTGGCCGCCGAGGGCGGTGACGTCTGGCTGACCAGCCTGCGAGACCGATTCGCCGATCACGGCATGACGGCCCTGCTGGTGGTGCGCCCGCTCGACGAGGGCAGGGCGCTGCTGGATACCCTGGCCATCAGCTGCCGGGTGCTGGGGCGCGGCTTTGAATACTGGCTGCTGGCGCAACTGGCAAACCATCTGCGGGCGCAAGGCGTGACCGAGCTGGTCATCAGCCTGGTTGCCACCACCCGCAACCAGCCGGCACGGGATTTTCTGGCGAGCCTGCCAACCCGGCCGATAACCACTCCAGCGGGGTTGCTGCCGCTGGCGGACGAGGTGTTCCTCAGTCTGGATCTCTGCTCTCTTTCTCTCCCGTTTTTGGAGTTCTACGCCAATGAATGACCTTATCGCGCTGGCACACCAGCAGTTCCCCCAGGCCAGCGTCAATGCACAGTCTGCCCTCGGCAGCTTTCCCGAGTGGGATTCTCTGGGTCACTTCAACCTGCTGTTGCTGGTCGAACAGCACTATGCCGTGCGGTTCGAGCCGCACGAGCTGGCCGAGTTGAAGAGTCTGGCCGACATCCAGCAAGCCCTGCTGCGCAAAGGGGTTGCCGTGTGAAACAGGCACTCGAGCGGGCGCTGACCGAGCTGGGGATCCCCAGAGGCGGCGCCCTGATGGTGCACTCGGATGCCATGGTGGTGGCCCAGTTTGCCGGCATGGGCAACGCCGCAGGCATCGCGGCTTTCTGGACATGCCTGGAGCAGTGGCTGGGCGGGCACCTGCTGGTGCCGACCTTCAGTTACAGCCCGATGGCGGACGAGTGCTTCGATCCGGCGCAGACTCCGAGCAAGGTGGGCTTGATGACGGAGCTGTTCCGTCAGCGCGAAGGGGTGGTGCGCACGCTCGATCCCGTCTTCAGCATGGCAATCAGCGGCCCGCAGGGGCCTGCGCTGGTGGCCCGGGAGTGTCACGACTGTTTCGGTCAGGAGAGCCCGTTTGGCTGGCTGGCGGAGCAGGACGGCTGGCTGCTGGGGCTGGGTTGCCACCCCGACCGCATCACCTTCACCCACTACGTGGAGCAGCGGCTGGCCGTCTCCTACCGCTATCACAAGATGTTTGCTGGCCGGGTGTGCGTAGACGGCGGCGTGCGGGAGTGGCAGGCTGATTACTATGTGCGCGATCTGTCGCTGGCCAGCGAAATCGACCTCTCCCGGCTGGTGGCCCTGTTGCAGGAGCGGGGAGCCTGGCGCCAGACGCTGTGCCAGCGGGTGCCGGTCTGGGCGGTGTCGTGCCGCGACTTCATCCTGGCTGCCAGCGAGTTGCTGGCGGCCGCCCCATACGCCCTGATCCGGGCGGGAGGAGAGTCCCATGCAGTTTGATCACATCGGACTGGTGGTGCCGGACCTGGCGAGCGGTGTGGCCTATTGCCGCGACGTGCTGGGGCTGAGCCGCTTCTCGGCGGCGGTGGAAGATCCGCTGCAACGGGTCTGGGTGCAGTTCGTGCATGACGACCATGGCCTCTGCTACGAGCTGGTCGCCCCGGCCGGCGAGGAGAGCCCGGTTGCCCAGGTGCTCAAGACCCGGCGCAACGTCATCAACCACCTTGCCTATCGGGTGAACAACCTGCAGGAGAGCGCCGAACGGCTGCGCGCACGGCGCCACCTGCCCCTCGGGCCTAGCCAGCCAGCCATCGCCTTTGGCGGTGCCCATGTCCAGTTTTTCCTGAGCCCGCTTGGCCACATTGTCGAATTGATCGAGGCACCTACCCCATGAGTTTTTCACCCAAGAGCGGTTATCTGCCCACCGACTGGGACGACCAGGCACAGATCGGTGAACAGCTGCATCGGCTGCTTACCCTGCAGTTTCCACTCAACCGCAGCCTGACCGGGGACGGGGTACGGCAGTCGCTGGCCCTGTGGCGCGAGCACTGCCTGCCCGAGCTGCAGATCCATGAAGTGGCCAGCGGCACCGAGTGCTTCGACTGGACCGTGCCTGACGAGTGGAACGTGCGGGAGGCCTACATAGTGGGGCCGGATGGACGCAGGGTGGTGGACTTCCAGGACCACAACCTGCATCTGGTCGGTTACTCGGAGCCGGTGCGCTGCACCCTCTCGCTGGCCGAGTTGCAGCCCCATCTTCACTCTCTGCCCGAGCAGCCGGACGCCATTCCCTATGTGACCTCCTACTACAAGCGCCGCTGGGGCTTCTGTCTGCCCCATCGGCTGCGAGAGGCGCTGCCGGAGGGGGAATATCAGGTGGTGATCGATGCCACCCTGGCACCAGGCTCGCTCACCTATGGTGACTGGGTGCTGCCGGGGGAGAGCGAGCAGGAGATCCTGCTGTCGAGCTACACCTGCCACCCCTCCATGGCCAACAACGAGCTCTCCGGCCCCTGCGTCGGCGTCTTCCTGATGGCCTGGCTGGCGTCACTGCCAACACGTCGCTACAGCTACCGGCTGATGCTGGTCCCTGAAACCCTGGGGGCCATCGTCTATCTCTCCCGCCATCTGGACCAGCTCAAGCAGCGCACTCTGGCCGGCTTCAATCTGACCTGCCTTGGTGATGACCGTAGCTACTCCTTCCTGCCTTCCCGCCAGGGCAACACGCTGGCGGATCGCATCGGTCGGCATGTGCTCGGCCATCTGGCGCCGGGTTACCAGGCTTACAGCTTCCTGGAGCGGGGCTCCAACGAGCGGCAGCTGTGCGCACCCGGCATCGATCTACCGGTCACCTCGGTGATGCGCAGCCGATACGGCTGTTATGCCGAGTACCACACCTCGCTCGATGACCTCTCGCTGGTGACGCCGGCCGGTCTGGCGGGCGGCTTCATGGCGTTGCGCCGGGCCATCGAGTGTCTGGAGCTGGATGAGCGCTGCGAGGTCACCGTGCTGGGCGAGCCCCAGCTCGGCAAGCGGGGGCTCTACCCGGACTTGTCGACCCGCTATTCGGGCTGGCAGGTGCGGGAGATGATGAATCTGCTGGCCTACAGCGACGGCAAGCTGACCCTGTTCGAGATCGCCGAGACCATAGGGGCGCCGTTCTGGCGGGTGGAACCGCTGGCGCGGATGTTGCTGGATGCCAGGCTGCTGCGTCGCCTCAGCCCGCAACCGGACTACTCGATCACCAGATAGGCCGGCCCCGGGTTGTGCGGGGTGCGGCGGATGGCGTAGCGATCCAGCCCCAGCACCTCCTTGAGGGCCAGGGTCTCCCCCGGAAAGGCGGGCCAGTTGAGCTCATCGAATGCCAGCACCGAGCCTTTGGTCAGGTGCGGCTTGATGAGCTCGAGGCAGCGGCGGGTCGGCTCGTAGAGATCAAAGTCAAAATAGGCCAGCGCAACCATGGTCTCCGGCTGACGAGCCAGATAGGCCGGCAGCGTCTCGGTCACATCCCCCTTCACCAGCTCATGCTTGACGATATGGTCCAGCGGGCTTTCCGCCTCATGGGCGGCGAGCAGTTGGGCCAGATGCTGCTCATAGCCCGGCGTCACCCCGTAGGCACCGGGCAGGATGGCGGCGTCGCTGCCATCCTGCGGAGCGTGGGAAGGGAAGCCGCTGAAGGTATCGAATCCCACCAGCTTGCGGTTGTAGTTGTAAGGCTCATACATGCCGCGAAACGAGGAGAAGAGCGCCAGGTTCTGACCCCAGCGGGTGCCGAAATCCATGATGACGCCGTGGACCGGCACGATCTTCTGATACAGCTCGTGCATGAACAGGATACGGGAGAGCGACTGGCGCTTGAGGTAGAGGCCCAGGTTGTTCTGCAGCTCGGCCGCGGGCAGCGGGCTGGCGTGCAGCAACTCGCTGAAGGTCTGGCGGCGTGACAGCTCCTGCTCGGAGGCGTTGGACATTGCCTTGATCATCAGTGGTCTCCTGTGGTGGTGTCGCCGGCCGGGGTCGACAGGTAGTGCACCACTTCATATTCGAGGTAGTCGGCCAGTCCCAGCCAGTCCTGGCGCTCCTGGCACTGCAGCAGGGCTGCTACCAGCCCGGGCGGCAGGTTGCCCTGCTCGATGATCACCTCTTGCAGCAGTTCCGGCAATGCCTGACTGGCGGCGACCGACTGCCCCAGCCGAAACTGGTGCGCCAGGGCGGTTAGGCGGGTGATCTGGCCGTTTTTCATTGCACGTACTCCGGGTGATAGCGGCAGCCGGCGATCTCCGCCCCTTCCCGGCTGCAGTTCCAGAATTGCACCTCGGGGTGGCGCGCTATGTAGCGCTCGAGCTCGGTGCGGTAGGCGGAAAAGTTCGGATTGGTCTTGACCCGCCGGCCATGGCCGTCGAGGGCCCAGCTGAGTGCCAGCGCGGCGCTGGGACCGAGGGCACCGTCGGCCCAGCCCGAGTGGGTGAGCTCGCCGGGAAAGGCGAAGTCGGTACCCAGCAGGATGACCTGGTGGCAACCCATCTGCACGGCGAGATCCACGGCGGGATGAATGACGCTGCCGCCCGAGTGCAGCACGCCCTTGGGGAGCGTCTGCCGCAGCTGCTGATACATGGGGCTGCGGGAGTAGGCGGTCTTGCGCGGCCCCTGCCAGGCCAGCAGGGCTGCCGTGGGAACCGTGGGGTAATAGACCAGGGTGGTCTGGGCCGACTGGGCGGCGGGCAGCCGGTTGCCGTCGATGGCGTCATCTATGGTGACGACGATGTCGGGCCGGATGCCGTGGCCAAGCAAAAACGCCAGCGCGGTATCGACGCTGATCAGCAGGTAGTCCTGACGACGGCGCTGCAACTGGGCCTGCAGGGTGGCCAGGTTGTGCTGCAGGGTCGGACCGCTCGCCACGATCAGCGCCTGCTTGCCCTGAGCCAGACCGAACAGGGACGCCACATCGCCGTCGCCGGCCAGCAGATCGCGGTTTTCGGCCAGCCGCCGGGTGACGTCGGGGTGCTCGGCGTCGAACCTGGCCCGGGCGAACGGCAAGTCGATTTCACTCACCAGCCGGTCGCGGATGCGGGCGGCGGCATCTTCCACCAGCAGCAGCTCGGGCGGCAGGGCGAAGAAGGGCAGCCGCACCTCCCCTTCGTCGCTAGCCATCATCAGCTCGACCCTGGGGTCAGTCAGCCAGTCCTGCTGGTCCAGCAGCCGCAGTACCAGGGCAAACAGGGCGCCATTCATGATCTTCACTTCCAGCCGCTTGAGGCTGCTGCGCCCCAGCAGGGTGCGCGGCAGATCGCCGAGCCCGGTGCCGTAGAGGTGCAGCACCGGTTGCTCGGGCAGGCTGGCGGCCTGCAGCTCGGCTTCCTTCACCCGGTCGTGCCGGCTGGTGAGCTGGATGCCGTGGAGGCTGAGGGTGGAGCCGAGCCCCTCGGTCAGCTCGGCCGGCAGGCTTTCAACGTCCTGTGCCAGCAGGCGGGGCCAGAGGGCGGGCCAGCGCTGGCTGATGAGCCTGCCGTGCTGGTTGAAGAGATCATCACTCATCGTTGTCTATCCACTCCCAGCTCAGCGGTTGGTTGGCACTCAGGCTGCGGTTGACCCGCTTGCCGATGAGCCGATCGTAATCGGCGGGGGGCAGGCCAAGGGCGGGGCGCACCGACTTGATATGCTCTGCGGTGAGCACCTCGCCGGCGGCCATCTCCTTGACCAGATAGAGGGAGCGGCGAAACGCGCGGTTGCCCTGTTCACTGGCGGTGAGCTGGTAATCGGCCACCCCGAGGGCGGCATGAGCGGTATTGACCGAGGCTACCAGCTCGGTGAGTTCGGCCGGTTCCATGGAGAAGGCGCAATCCGGCCCGCCGTCGGCGCGGGCCAGGGTGAAGTGTTTCTCGATGAGGGTGGCCCCGAGCGCGGTGGCGGCGATGGCCGTGGCCGATCCCAGGGTGTGATCGGAGAGCCCCACTTCGACCCCGAAGCGCTGGCGCAACATAGGGATGGTACGCAGGTTGTATTCGGCTGCCGGCGCCGGATAGCCGCTGACGCAGTGCAGCAGGGCCAGCTGGCCGTTGCCGTGTTTGAGTGCCATCTCGACCGCGGCGGCGATCTCGGCCTCGTTCGCCATGCCGGTGGACATGATGAGTGGCTTGCCGGTCTGGGCGGCATAGCGGATAAGGGGCAAGTCCACCAGCTCGAAGGAGGCGATCTTGTAGGCCGGGCAGCCGAGGGATTCCAACAGATCCACCGCGCTGAAGTCGAACGGACTGCTGAAGACCGTCAGGCCCAGCTCGCGCCCCTTGGCAAACAGCGCCTGATGCCACTCCCAGGGGGTGTGCGCCCACTCATAGAGGTCATAGAGGTTGTGGCCATCCCACAAACCGCCGTGGATCTGAAATTCTGGCCGATCACTGTTGAGGGTGATGGTGTCGGGCCGGTAGGTTTGCAGCTTGACCGCGCTGGCTCCTGCCTCCTTGGCGGCGGTCATGATGGCCAGTGCGCGATCCAGGTTGCCGTTGTGGTTGGCCGACAGTTCGGCGATCACATAGGGAGCCTGCGCCGGGCCGATGGATTGATGGGCGATCTGCATCTGTGTTCAGACTCCTGTGCCAAGTTGCCAGCCTTGCGGCGCCGGCTGCCAGGGGGCAGCCGGCGCTATCTGCGGTGGCTCGGCAAGATAGAGGGGAAATTGGGAGAAAATTGTCTGCAAGCGATGTGCCAGCTCTTGCCACTCCGTGGGCTGAAGTGGCCGGGTGGCCTGCCATGTCAGCCGCTGGCCGTTCAGCGTCAGGGTGAGCAGCGGCTGGTCATCATGGCGTAGTTGCCACTGTTGGCCATCTGGTAACAGTTGATAATCCGATTGTTGCAGCAACCGGGCGGTGAGCCGATCCAGCCCCAGCCCGTCCACCTGCTGCTGGCCACGGCGGCGGTAGTCGTCGGCCTGCCGCTCAAGCCGTTGCAGGGCCTGCAGCAGCCGCTCAGGCTCGGCCAGCTCGCTCAGGGTCAGCCGCTCGGCCAGCTGAAAGCGGGCGATCACCTGGTCGTTGAACTGCTGGTTGTCGACGATGGGTACCGCAAGGGTCGGCAGGCCGAGACAGGCCCGCTCCCAGGTCATGCCGCCGGCGGCGCCGATGGCGAAGTCGTGCCGGCTCATCAGGTCGGCCATCTGGTCGCTCTGGCGCAGCAGCACCAGGTCGAGGTCGGCCAGTTCGGCCACTCTCTGCTCCAGCTCGGGCCAGAAGGGATTGGCGCCGCCCGCCACCAGGGTCCACTGGATGGTGCGGGCCCAGGGCAGCCGAGCCAGGCTGTTGAGAGTGACGAGGCAGGCACCCGCCGGGTCGGCGCCGCCAAAGCAGATAAGGCCCCGTTGCCACTGACTGGCGTGTTGCCGCGCCAGCTGGCGATAGGCGGGGCGCAGCAGGGCATAGTCGGTGCCCAGCAGCAGCCGGCAATCGGCGGGGGTGAGCGGCTGGTAATCGGCGGCGCGGCGCAAGGGGCCCTGATCCAGCAGCAGCTGGCAGTGGTGCGGTCGATCGGCCAGATCATCGATTACCAGCACGCGGTGGCAGTGGGCGGCCAGCTGGGTTTCGAGCCGCCGGTCAATCTGGTAGTGGTCGACGATCAGCCAGTCGGGCTGCAGGTGGGGCAACGGGCCGGCGTCGTCCAGCGTGCTCAGGGGATGATGGTGATGGGGCCGCAGCAACGACAGCAGGTGCGCCGGCAGATCGTGGCAGAGGAAGTGGCACTCGGCCCCGGCGGCGTGCAGCCGATCGGCGATGGCCAGGCAGCGCATCAGGTGGCCCAGGCCGATATTGGCGCCGGCGTCGAGCCGGAAGGCAACCTTAAACGTCATCTTGGGCCAGCACTTGATAGAGCAGTTCGGCCAGGTGCCAATCTTCCGGCGTGTCGATGTCGACCACCCTGTGCCTTGGCAGTATGTGGCCGATCCCTTCTCCCCCCACCGGGCTGATCCCCCCCAGCCAGGCCGCGCGGCTGCCCCAGTAGAACTGGCCGGCATCCTGATAGGCGGGCTCCAGGTCCTGGGAGCGTTTCGCCATCTGCTCCGGCCAGAAGGGGGTGACCCGGCCCTGCTCATCCATGCGCACGGCGCGCTGGATCGGGAAGCCAAACTCGGCCACCGTGTAGACGAAGGGAGCCTGGCTGGCGAGCAGGCGAGCGTGGGCGGCGCGCAGGTCGGCGGCCTGGATCAGCGGCACGGTGGCATAGATGCAGCAGTAGTGCTCTGCCTGGATGCCGAGCTGGTCGAGCCGCTGGATGGTGTCGATGACCACAGGGGTGGTGCCGGTATGATCATCGGCGAGGTTGGCTGGCCGCAAAAATGGCACTTCCGCCCCCAGTTGACGAGCGACCTTGGCAATCTCCTTGTCATCGGTGGAGACCACCACACGACTGAAACAGCCCGAGTCTCTGGCCGCCTCAATGGCGTAGGCAATCATGGGCAAGCCGCAGAAGGGACGGATGTTCTTGCGGGGAATGCGCTTGCTGCCGCCCCGTGCCGGGATGATGGCGATGGCCATGATGCTCTCTCCCTGAGGAGCCCGACGTGGTCGCCGGGCCGGATAATTGATGACAACTCGTTGATTATTTTTGAGATTATACCGAGTTTTCATCTTATATTATTGAGCTTTGCTACGGAATTGCCCGGCGATGGTCGATAACATGGGCAAGTGATGGAACGTCATTGGTATTGAACATGAGTTATGGTGTCGAATTGCGCCCGCTCCAGCCCTGGGATCTGCCTACCCTGCGACGCTGGCGCAACCAGGACGAGGTGCGGTTGCAGATGGTGGAGCAGGCGCTCATCTCCCCCCGCCAGCAACGGCAGTGGTTCGTCAGCAGCCTGGAACGGCCTGACCAGCAGCACTGGGTGCTCTGGTGCCGCGGCCTGCGGGCCGGCTACGTCAACCTGAAAGGGGAGGTGCGGCAATCGCTGCAGGGGCAGCCGGTGGCCGATGCCGGCCTCTATCTGGGCCGCTCCAGCGTGCGCCACCCCATGTTGGCCGTCGCCGCCGCCCTGTCACAGCTCGATCAGGGCTTCGATACCTTCGGGCTCGGCTGCATCCGCACTCTGGTGCGCACCGGCAACGACGCCGCCCTGCGCCTCAACGCACAGCTCGGCTATCGCCAACAGGGGCAACAGGGCGACTTCATCGCCCTCGAACTGCAGCCCGCCGACTATTATGCCGCCCGAGAACGGCTACGGAGATTTTTCAGATGACTACAGCGTTGGAACAGGTTTTTGCCGATGCCCTCGGCATCGACGTCGGCAGTGTCAGCGACCAGCTGGCCTACAACAGCATTCCCCAGTGGGACTCCGTTGCCCACATGGGCCTGATCGCCCAGCTGGAGGACTGCTACGGCGTGCTGCTCGATACCGATGACATCATCGACATGAGCTCGGTCGCCAAGGCGCGGGAGATCCTCGCCAAGTATGGGGTCGCCCTCTGATGCAGGGGCTGCTGCAAGGCAAGCGGGTGTTGATCACCGGCGCCGGGCGCGGCATCGGGCTCGCCATTGCCCGGCTGTTTGCCGCGCAGGGGGCCGAACTGTGGCTGGCGGGACGCGATGAGGCGGCCATGAGCAGGCTGGCCGATGAGCTCGGCGCCGAGTTCGGCGTGCCTTGTCAGCCGCTCTGTGTCGACGTGGCACAGCCGCAGGTGGTGAAGCAGGCCTTTCAGCAGCTGTTTGCCCAGACGCGCCAGCTGGACGTGCTGGTCAACAATGCCGGCATGCTGGAAGAGGGGCTGCTCGGTATGGTCAATCAGGCACAGCTGGAGCAGACCTTCAGTCACAACACCTTCAGCGTGGTCTATTGCAGCCAGTATGCCGCCCGCCTGATGCAGCGCAGCGGTGGCGGCAGCATCATCAATTTGGCCTCCCTGATGGGGCGGGTGGGTGCCGCCGGCCTTTGCAGCTATGCCGGCAGCAAGGCGGCGGTGATCGGCATCACCCAGTCGCTGGCCAAGGAGCTGGCCGCCAGCCGGATCCGGGTCAATGCCATCGCCCCCGGCTTCATCGACACCGAGATGGCCCACGTCATCCCGGACGACAAGTTTGCCGAGCGGCTCGCCAGCATCGCCATGGGGCGCATCGGCACGCCGGACGAAGTGGCCAAGGTGGCGCTGTTCCTCGCTTCCGACCTGGCAAGCTATGTGACCGGCCAGGTCATCGGTGTGGATGGAGGCATGACGGTCTGATGGAACACGCGCATACACTGCTCAGCCACCTGCGGGAAGACAACCTGGCGCTGGCCTGGCGTGACCCGCAAGAGGGCTGGCTCTCCTACGGCGAGCTGGCACGGCGGCTGGCGCGGCTGGCGGCCAGCTATCCGGACGAGCGCAGCCTGGTCTATCTGCCCTTTTTCACCCGCACCGCCCACCTGCTGCACTATCTGGCTGCGCTCAAGCTGGGGCATGTCGTGATGCTGGCAGACCCGGCCCTCCCAGCGAGCCAGCACGATGCCAGCTGCCGGCAGTTTGGCGTGAGCTGGCGGGTCAATGACGCCGGCGAGCTGGAGCGGCTTGCCGCGACGACGCCCGCCCTGCACCCTGCGTTGTCAGTAATGCTGCCGACCTCGGGCAGCACCGGCAGCGCCAAGTGGGTGCGGCTGTCGGGGCGCAATCTGGTTGCCAACGCCACCTCCATCGCCGACTATCTGGCGCTGACGGCGGCTGAGCGGGCCATCACCAGCCTGCCGCTGTACTACTCCTACGGCTTGTCGGTGCTCAACAGCCATCTGCTGGTGGGCGCCTCCCTGGTGCAGCACGAAGGGAGCGTGCTGGAGCGCGACTTCTGGCAGCAGGTCGACCTGCTCGGCGTGAGCAGCTTTGCCGGGGTGCCCTTTACCTATCAGATGCTGGCCCGGCTGCGCTTTGACTGGGCCCGCTACCCCTCTTTGCAGACCCTGACCCAGGCGGGCGGGCGTCTCGAACCCGCGCTGGCGCAGCAGTTTGCCGAGCAGGCCCTGCGGCTGGAGCGGCGCTTCTTCGTCATGTACGGCCAGACCGAGGCCACCGCCCGCATGGCCTGGCTGGCGGCGCCCGAGGTGGCTGCTCATCCGGATGCCATCGGCCGCGCCATTCCCGGCGGCCAGTTCGCTTTGCGCGCGCTGGAGGGGGGCAAACCCGGGGAGGGGGAGCTGGTCTATCGCGGCGACAACGTCATGCTGGGCTACGCTGGCACGGCCGAGGATCTGGCGCTGGGCGCCCAGCTGCAGGAGCTGGCCACCGGCGATCTGGCCCGTTGCGATGAGGCGGGCCGCTACTACATCTGCGGCCGGCTCAGCCGTTTTCTCAAGCTGTTCGGCAAGCGGGTCAGCCTGGCGGAGGTCGAGAGCCAGCTCCATCGCTGGGGCTGGACGGGGGCTTGCGGCGGGCGTGACGACTGCCTGCTGGTGGCTGTCGAGCCGCGCGGTGACCAGGCGGCCGACGGCTTGCAGCGCGAGCTGGCGCAGTGGCTGCAGGCCCCGCCGCGCGCGGTGCGGGTGATACAGATGGCACAGCTGCCGCGCACCGCCAACCACAAGATTGACTACGCCGCCCTGACCAGACTGGCGGGGGAGGCGTGATGGAGCACTTGCTGAGCGCGCCGGTCTTCGCGCTGCCCCAGGCCGCCAAACAGGCGCTGCTGCTGGCGCGGCTCAACGCGTTGACTGCGCATCATCGGGCCCACTGCACGGCCTATGACAATGTGCTGCAAGCCTTCGGCTGGACGGCCGCGGCGACCGACTACGGTGCGTTGCCCTATCTGGCGGCCCGGCTGTTCAAACTGGCCCAATGGCAGAGCGTGCCGCAGAGCGAGGTGTTCAAGGTGCTCACCTCGTCGGGCACCACGGGCTCACCATCACGGATCGTGCTAGACAGGGAGACAGCCGCCCTGCAGAGCAAGGTGCTGGTGAAGATCCTGCAGGAGTTTGTCGGCAAGCAGCGCCTGCCCATGCTGCTGGTGGAGCAACCCGCCCTCATCCAGAGCCGCAGCGGCTTTTCGGCGCGTGGCGCGGGCGCGCTGGGGCTCTCCTTCCTAGGCCGTGATCACACCTATGCTCTCGACGAGCAGATGCGGCCCAACTGGCCTGTCATCGAGGCCTTCTGTGACAAATATGCCGGCCAGCCGGTGCTGCTGTTCGGCTTCACCTTCATGGTCTGGCAATGCCTGCTGGAGCCGCTGCGCGAGCGCGGCCTGCAACTGCCGCTGACACAGGGTATTTTGTTTCACAGCGGCGGCTGGAAGAAGTTGCAGCACCTGGCGGTGGACAATCCTGCCTTCAAGGCCCGTTGCCGCGAACAGCTGGGGCTGGGTCGGGTGCACAACTTCTATGGCATGGTGGAGCAGGTGGGCTCCATCTTCGTCGAGTGCGAGCAGGGTCACCTGCATGCTCCCGTGTTTGCCGATGTACAGGTGCGCGATCCGCTCACCCATCAGCCGCTCGGGATTGGCAGCCCAGGCCTGCTGCAGGTGCTCTCCGCCATTCCCGGCAGTTATCCCGGCCACAGCCTGCTGAGCGAGGATCTCGGCGTGCTGCTGGGGGAGGATGACTGCCCTTGTGGCCGCCATGGCCGTTATTTTCACGTAGCGGGACGCCAGCACGGCGCCGAGGTGAGGGGATGCAGCGACACCTTCCAATGACCCCGTCCGGGGTGACCACCGGGCTCTGGCAGGAGGGGCCGGCGGTCGGCTTCGTGGCCCCGACGACGGGCTGGCAAACCTTCTGCCCGCAGCCGCTGCCCTGCTTTGCTCCCGTCATCTGCGACTTCGTGGCGGCGCTGTCGGCCCGCCTGCAACAGGAGGGGCGTCGCCACCCCGATCTGGCCGCGTTCGGTTTCTGGCTGCGACCGCGCCAGCTGGCCAGAGAACAGCAGCGCTTGCAGGGACGGGGGCCGCTGGGGGTCACCTTTCACCTGGTGCCCTCCAACGTGCCGACGGTGGCTTTCTACTCCTGGTTGATGGCTCTGTTGATGGGCAATCCCTGCGTGGTGCGGCTGTCGTCACGCCGCGATCCGCAGCAGGAGGCCATGCTGGCGATCCTCAATGAACTGTTCAGCCTCGGTGAATGGCAAGAGATCGCCGCCCGTACCCGCTTCATTCGCTATGACCACGACGAGGGCATCACAACCTGGCTGTCGGCGCGCTGCCGGCTGCGCATCATCTGGGGTGGCGACGAGACCATTCGCCAGGTGCGGGCCATTTCACTGGCGCCGGCGGCGCAGGAAGTGGTGTTTCCGGATCGCCGCTCGATGGCGGTACTCGACAGCCGCTGGCTGGCCGGACTGGATCCGCAAGAGTGGCAACGGACGCTGGATGCCCTGCAGCAGGACTGCACCCGTTTCAACCAGCAGGCCTGCGCCTCGCCGACCACCCTCTGCTGGCTGGGTGAACCCGACGAGGGACTGCGCCGCCGCCTGCTGGAAGCCCTGTTTGCCCCCTTTGCTGCCGATCCCGCCCTGGCGATGGAACGGCTCATCCACAGTCAACAAAATGCCGCCGAGCTGGGGGGAATGAAGGTGACCCGCTTGTCCGGCGTCACCTTATTGACTCCGGCGAGCGAGCTGCGGCTCGCACACGTCGGAGGAGGTACAGTTGCCGAATTTGTGGCCGATACCCTGAATGAGCTGCTGGCACAGCCCTGGGACATGCAGACCTGCGTCTGGGTCGGCGGTGACAGGGCCGAGGTCGAAGCGGCGCTGCCGACTGCCCCCACCTGCCGGATTGACCGGGTGGTGGCGCCGGGACAGGCGCTCGCATTCGAATGGCACTGGGATGGCATCGACATGCTGCAACTGTGCAGCCGTGGCCTCAGCCGACGCGAATAATCGGGTGCGGCTCACATAAATCCAGCAGCTTCAATGGATTAGCTTGGTCAGGCATACCTCTTGCAGTAAAACCTGACAGAGAGGGAGAAAGGTTGACAGGGACCGTGCGGTAGCCTTGCCCATTTTCTCCCATCCGCTTCTTTTCTATTCATTTTCCCTTGGATTTCCCTATGAAAGTCAGCGTATTGGTGCCCGTCTACAATCTGGCGCGCTTCATCGAACCCTGCCTGCTCAGCCTGCTCGAGCAGCAGACGGATTTCGAGTTCGAGGTGATCGCCATCGATGACGGCTCGAGTGATGACTCCTGGTCCATCATGCAACGGCTGGCACAGCAGTGGCCGGGATTGCGTATCTTGCAAAACAAAAAAAACAAAGGGGTGTGCCTGACCATACGTGCTTTGCTGGAACAAGCTCGGGGAATGTACATGGTTTATGTCGATGGAGATGATTTGGCTCTTCCCGGCAAGCTGCAGGCGCTGACCAATCATCTGGATAGGCATCCCGATTGTGGTTTCGTTTATCATGAGGCTGAAGTATTTGATAGCGACTCAAATCGTACCACCTCGCTATTCAGCAGGGATTATTACAACGCGAAATATATCCCTGAGCGAGCGGGTCCGGAACACCTAGTCCAGTACGGACTCTTTTTCAATACCAGTTCCTGTGCTTTCCGTCGACATGAAAGAATGTTGGATGCAGTGAATCTTGATTGCCATGTAGTGAACGATTACTCCTGGCATATTCTCAATTCATTTTATTTGGGAGGAAGAATAGACCGTATTTCACAGGTGTATGGGCGTTATAGAGTCCATAGCGACAGCATTTGTGGAACTATTCGTGCTTCAGATGAACGTCGTAAGCTTGCCTTGCAAGATATGTTGGTCGCGTGTGACTTGGCACTTGAGGTAGGAATGGATGAGCTGTTGGTGAAAAAGGGGAAAAGCCATCTTTGGTTTTCCACTGCGCTGTATTTTTTACGCGCCAGAAACTGGGCGTTGTTTGATTCGTTCATCACGGACTCGGTTCAGTCTCAGTGGTTTTTTGATGAGCGTCATGAATTTGCGTGGCAACATAGAAATGAACCAGAACGAGTACATGAGAAAATTTTTGGAAAATAGACTACATGTCGCATGAACTTGAACAGGTAACCAAATGAAAAAAACGATCCATGTTGCCTTCTGCATTGATAATGGTTTTGCTATTCATTTAGCTGCTTTGATCCATAGTCTAGGGATACATCTTAAGCACGACTTTCAGCTAAAATGCCACATTTTAGGTCGACTTAATAAAGAAAATATATCTAAATTATCGTCACTAGTTTACAATGATTTGAATGTTATATTTCATGAAAATATACCTGATTATAAAAAAATACCTATCAGTAGCCTCTACAATAATCGATTGAATGAGGTCACTTATTATAGATTTGCCATACCTGAAGTCTTGCATAATGTTGAGAAGGTCTTGTTCATTGATGCAGACATGATTGCGGTGGGGGATATCAGCCCACTTTGGTCGGTAGATATGGGGGGCTCCGTTGCTGCCGTAGTATCTGATCATATTTTGGGGGGGGATAAAAAGAAGCAGCAGGAGCGAGGGATATTATCTGGTAGATATTTCAATGCAGGCTTCATTTTGATGGACCTTAGCAAATGGCGGGGGAATAATATCAGTCAGCAGGCGTTGGATCTGCTCATTGATAATAATGGTTTTGAGCATAATGATCAGGATGCCTTAAACATTATTTTGCAGAATAAGGTTCTTTATCTCGATGAGAAGTGGAATGCCCAACCTAATCACCTTGTACAAAAAGACATGCTCGTACCCATCCTCGTGCATTTTTGTGGTCAGGAAAAGCCTTGGCACACATATTGTGCTCACCCTTTTAAAGATAGTTATCTAGCAAGTCGTGCTGAGACTGAGTATGCAGGTGAGCCACTGCAGGCATATCTTGACCAAGATGATATGGATATTTTGTCTCGCCTTAAAAAAATATTCCCTAATGGGGCATGTATCGCCGTTTGGGGGGCTGGCCAGAGAGGGCGGCGCCTGTGCTATGAAATAATAAATAACATGAATGAATACTCAATAATATATATTGTTGATAAAAATGTGGGTGGTGAGTTTATGGGGATAGAGATAAAGCCTCATCTTGTAAAAGTAGAAGGCGTTGATGCAGTAATAATTGCTTCAATCCCTTATAGAGATGAAATCACAATGGAAATAAATGCTGTGACAACTTATAAATCAGTAATTATTTAGTTCATGGTACAGAAATGGGGCGGAAATGAAAAAAAAAGAGTGGGCGAAAGGGGTTTTATCTGAAGTGCAATTTTGGTCTTCATGGGTAAGAGAGTGCGGGGGATTGTGGCCACGGGATTTTCTTGACAGACTAGATCCTGATCTTCCTCTGCGTGGGACGCTACATGATCTTGTCAGTTCTTGTGATGGAACTGATATTACTATCCTAGATTGTGGCGCTGGGCCACTCACCATCTTAGGAAAGAAGCATACTAATAAAAGAATAAAAATAACGGCGATAGATGCGTTAGCAGACGAATATCATAAATTTAGCTATCCATCTCCTCCTCCGATACTAACAGAACTATGTGAAACAGAACATATACTGGATAGCTTTGCTAAGAATTCATTTGATATTACATATGCTAGAAATACATTGGATCATAGCTATGACCCGATAAGATGTATCATGAATATGATAGAAGTTACTAGACCTGGTGGCTATATATATATTCAGCATTCAGCTAATGAGGCTGAGCATGAGAAGTATAACGGAATGCATCAATGGAATTTTTGTATAGAAAACGGAAGTCTATATGTCTGGAATAAGAGGGAGAGAGTGAATATATGTGATTTAATAAGAGATCTTGTATGTGTAGAAGCAATTTCAGAAAATGGCTCTATACATGTTGATGTGATTTTTAGAAAGCAGTAGTAGTTATCATAAGGGTTCAAGTATGCGCGTATCAATAGTAATTCCATGCTATCAGCAAGAAGAGTATTTAAACCGGGCACTTGAATCTATTGACAAGCAGGATTATCAAGATATAGAAGTCATTGTGGTTGATGATGGTTCCGCGCAACCGGTACAGATTACTCAGGATAAATATTCTTTTCTTATTAAATTAATTCGGCAGCCCAACCAGGGTCTGTCGTCTGCAAGAAATACAGGATTAGTTCATAGTAGTGGGACTATTATAAAGTTCCTTGATGCTGATGATACATTATTACCAGGATGCATCAGTGCTCAGGTAGCCAATTTTTATAATGGCACTGAGGTTATAAGTGTCATTGGCTTTGTTGAGCATGATGAAGACACTAATGCCACGGCAAAGATTATACCTGCTTTCGGTGATCCTTTATCCGCTTTGATGATGGATAATCTGGCTCCAATTCATAGTTATATGTTTCTCAAATCTGCTCTGGAAAAAATAGGTGGATTCTCGACGGATAGCCGTGTTGTTAATGGCTGTGAGGATTATGATCTTGTATTTAGATTAGCTATCGCAGGTAGTCAGTTTTATTCGTCTCATCAGTGTGGCGTTGTCTATTTTAGACGCGTTGGAACCATGTCAAAAAATAAATATGGCATGCAACTGTCGCGTGTTGAGGTCTGGTTACACAATGTATCGTTTTTATTGAAATGCAAACCAGAGGTTTCTGTTGAATACATAATTCCAATGCTTTCAGGTTTGGCAAAAATACATAAGTGGTTGCAGACAGAACATCAGTTGATAGCACAAGATATTATAACAATTATCAATGGTGAACTGGCCAAGCATTGGGAGAACTTTCCTAGGGATGAATTATCTTTCATAAAGAAAAACTTCGCGTCTATTGCGTTGTTTTCTCCAGTTGTTGAATATTTGAACAGCGTGCTGGATAATTACTCGAGTGTAAAAATTAATATAAACACAATAGAGATCAATAATTATAAGCAGTTTTTGAATGCAATGAAGAACAAAATAGAAGATGAATGGGTAATTAAGATACTCTTACATGCTAAAAAATATAGTGGTCGGATCGGAATATACGGTGCTGGAGAATATGGTGTTCGGATTCATGAAATATGTAAGGCTGCTGGTTATGAGATCAAGTGCTACTTTGATAAATCACTTTTCAACAGTGTATCAGATTGCGGCATACCGATATATCACCCTAATGACATAGTTACTAAAAATGTTGCGTTAGTTATTATTGCATCCGTTGCATTCTATGATGAAATTTATGAAAGTCTCAAAGGGTTGCCCTGCATCGTAATATAATAAGGCCAGTATTGACATGAATAAGCTAACTGTTCTTATGCCAGTTTTTAATGCAGAAAAATATATATCTGCAGCGATTTGCTCTATATTATCTCAGACGTATGATGAATTTAATTTCATCATCCTTAATGATGGTTCAACGGATAGTTCCTTGTCTATTATTGAAGAATTCGCCGCTCTTGATAAGCGAATGGTTGTTAAATCTAATCTAAACAATCAGGGAATAGCAAAATGTCGTGATACACTATTGTCGTTGGTGGATACAGAGTATTTTGCATGGATGGATGCTGATGATATTTCACTGTCACATCGTTTCAAATCTCAAATTGATTATCTTGATGCTCATCCTGATGTAGGGGCAGTTAGCGCAGGGTATATCGACTTCGACTCACTGGGAAAATATATTCCAGAATCAGACCCAGATAAGATCGCAGTTAATATGCTTACGGGTAATGTGATTATCAATCCTGTTGCTATGGCAAGAACTGCTATCGCTAAAAAAATAGATTTTTCTTTTGAACGTTGCGGTGTGGTTAGTGCTACCGATTATGCATTTTGGGTGGCGATGAGAGATGCATCCAAACTAAAGGTGTTGCCTGAATGCTTGCTGATATATCGAACACATTCACAGCAAGAATCAAGTGCCAATGCCAGAAGGCAGCAGTATTCAGCAAAGATAATTGTGGCAAAGCAGTTCGCTTCGTTTGGACTCAATGTGGATGAGCGTGTTTTGGAGGATTTGGTTCTTTTCTCGGGTGATAAACCGTCGCAATATAGCCTTATTGAAATCGGTCGTTTGTATTCAAATCTAATTTCAAATAATGAAAAAAATGAAATGTTTTTTCAGCGCTTATTGATATCAAGTTTGTCTGCACGATATATGTCATACTGTAAATTTTATGGTCTAGTTGGTGTATTTAATTATTTAAAGTTTATGGGGTTGAAAAGTCTGCTGGATAAAAAAAACTTTGGATTTGATTTTTTAATTCGTTGCCTTACATATCAATCTAAATAATAGAATAAAATTATATCCTTATAATTTTAAAGATGAATATGTTGTGTCATCATATATTAATTATTATTTGGTATGTATACATTTTTCTGTTAGTTAGGAGCCCGAAATGGGAAATAGCGAATTTCATTGTCCATTGTGTGACTATCATGGGGAGCTACGTATATTTCGTGGTCGCTTGCATGCTCAATGCCCTAATTGCTTTAGTCTTGAGCGACATCGTTTCCAATTTTTCGTATTGCAACAAAGGTTTGATGAACAGACAATGAAAAGCATGAGTGCTTTGCACTTTGCGCCAGAGTTATGTATGCGAACTTATTTCTCAACCCATTTTGGACAGTATAAAACTGCTGATCTAATGATGAATGGTGTTGATTATAAGGTTGATATCCAATCATTACCATTCAGTGACGAGAGTTTTGATTTTATCTTCGCTTCACATGTGTTGGAGCATATTCAAAATGATATAAAGGCTTTGACAGAAATATATAGAATACTAAAGCCAAATGGAATGGCTATATTACCAGTTCCTATTATCCGTGAGCATACAGTGGAGTATGATGAACCAGACCCGTTGCAAGATTATCATGTTCGTGCACCTGGGGTAGATTATTATGACAGGTACAAGATGATATTTTCATCTGTTGAAATAGTAAGCTCTTTTGATGTCGACCCAAATATACAACCATTTATATATTCAAAAGAGGAATATGTTGTCCGCGATGATGAGTGGGTTCATCCATACTGGGTTGAAGGGCGTAAGTTTATAGATAGTATGCCGATATGCTATCGTTGAGCCAAGCATACAGAATAAAAATAGTGATAGATATTTAATGGACAGGTAGTGGTGGTTTCCCATGCGTATTGTTGATATCACGCAATGGTCTGCCAATCCGAAAGTGATATTCCTATATTCTATATGCAGAGCAAGTCCCTCAACTGTTGACGATGCCAGTATGTGAATTTCCAATGGGTATAGTAATAAATAATTTTAGCGCTTATTTATTAATAGTCTGTTTGGGCGTTTGACAAGTTGAATGATATAATCTAGGGGTTTCACGATAATGCAAAAAATTATTATATTTCGAACTCTTCTTTTACCATATTCTGAAACATTTATTTCAGATCAAGTTCGTCATCTTAAAAATTGGTCTGCTACTATGTTAGGTGAAGCTAAGCTGGAAAGTGGACTATCACTTGATGGGTTAAATGTTGAAACTCTATTGGAGAGTGAAGCTGATCATTATGCGCTCTCAAGGCAGAGAGCGTTGAATGATTATATAAATTCAGCGCTGTTATCTAGAGCTGACTCATATAGAAGGGCTGGATATAACTTAATTCATGCGCATTTTGCTGTTGATGGATTGAGGGTGTATCCGTTAGCCAAGGAAATAGATGTGCCACTGATAATTACATTGCATGGATATGATATAAATATCTATAAGGAATGGTGGCATAATGGGCTTGGTGGAAGATCTATGGCCTCTTATCCTGATAAATTAATTGCCATGGCAAAAGAAGATAATGTCTATTTTTTAGCGGTTTCTGAGGCAATAAAGGCCCGTGCTGTTGAGTTTGGAATACCTGAGGAAAGGATAAATGTTAGCTATATTGGTGTCGATTGCGATCGGTTTAAGCCATCACATATCTCTATGTCGCAGCGAAATCAAGTCCTGTTTGTCGGGAGACTAGTGGAAAAAAAAGGATGCCAGTATCTTCTCTCGGCATTTTTGGAAATTCAGGATAAGTATCGAAATGTGAAATTAGTGGTGGTCGGCTCGGGACCGCAAGAGGAAATGCTCAAAAGCTTTGCCATTAAACATAACATCCGGGTGGAATTCTTAGGGGCAATCGGTCGAGAAGAGATACAGCAGGAGCTATCAATGTCTCGTGTTCTATGCCTGCCAAGTATTACTGCAGAAAATGGTGATGCTGAAGGCTTGCCCATCGTTGTGTTAGAGGCACAGTCTTGTGGTGTGCCAGTTATCACATCTGCTCGTGGTGGGGCGACTGAAGGCATAGTGGATGGTGTTACTGGCTATGCGCATGAAGAGAAAGATATTAACGAGATATCCAGGCTTTTGGATAGGGTTTTATCAGACCATGTGCTTGCAGAAAGATTGGGCGCTAATGCTAGAGACCATATATTAAAAAATATGAATATTAAAAGCTGCATGCAACGACTAGAGACTATTTATGATCAAATTTACCATGCGAGTCGCATTGATTGAACTAAATAGTCTATAAATAGATTCGATATTTGTTATTTTAAAAAGCCTAACGTTTGGTTAAAGCATAACTGATGATCTGGAAGTAGTGTTAAGAAAATTTCATATGTTGCATTTTTTATGCAGCCCCTCATGGGTGATGTGGAGTGAGAGTATACATGAAAAATACATACCTATTCTTTATTAGAAATCCAGAGCTTGGTGGTGCTCAAACATATTTCATTCGCGTCATTGAATACCTGCTATCTATGGGGGAGGAGGTCGCGGTATTAGCAAATAAAGGCGATTACGTTGCTAACTACTTTGACAAAGCCACTCATAGTATTGATGTTATTTATATTCCAGAAGATATGGATTACTCATTATGGAAGACACCTATCGCTAGAGAGATAATTTCCCAGTATGGTGCTCAGTTGCGCGCAAGCAGGCATGGTTTTCTTAGAGTAGTGACCTATAATGTGCCTAATGTCCTGTTTTCAATATTTTTATTCAATCAGGAACATAATTGGTCCTTGACAACAATTACTATGCACCATGAAGAGTGGACGCATTGGGAGCCTTCTGTTGGTTTCGTGCAAGAAGAGTGTATGAATCCTCACTATCGTAATATCTTGTGGGATGAATATAAGTATTTATTAGTCCAACTGGATAAGGCGCACAGTTTATTTTGGGGCGGGTATCTGGTTAAACAGTATATGAATTATGTTTTTAAGCATAATTTTTATGTCGACAAAATATGCCATACACCCACAGAAAAAATTATTTCATTGTGTTTATCAAAACCGGGTAGCCTTCAATTAAATATACTATGGTGTGGTCGTTTTGATTCATTTAAAAGTCCAGGCTTAGTTCAATTTGCCTATGAATTAGAACAGTACTCTGCGTTAAATCCTAAACTTTCCATCTCGCTTCATTTAGTTGGGCAGGGCAACAGCAAAGCGCAGGAGTATATTGAAAGTGCGATGGGGGAAATTAATGGGATCAATATCATTTTTGACGGTGAGATACCTTTTTCTGATATGCCTCAGTATATATCTGAGGGGAGGTTCGACTTTGGTATTGCGATGGGAACGACGCCATTGCTTTTTGGGTCTTTAGGGTTGCCAACTATTTTGATTGATGTCGGCCCGATTAGTTTAATGTCAAAAATGAAAGGTACTTGGCTACATGAGACGGATCTAAATATTACCGCCGGTTATGGATTAGTATTAGATGTACTGGGCGAGGACACAACTAAGCTTTATGGCCGACAATCATACTATGATTTAATAAGTGATTACATGTCATGGAATTCAATGACATGGTGTGATGTTTCTCAAAAAACCATTGACTATGTGAAACGAAACCATGCTGCCGAATCGGTGTTTTCTATGGTAAAAAAATCTATAGATCACACAACTTACGCTGTTTTTGATGTTGCTTTTCCTGCACCTATAGCAATATCGTTGTTGCAGCGATTATTACAGCACAAGGGGGCTATTTATATATTTGGTGCCGGTGGATTAGGCTGTAATTTCCACGAAATATTTAATGAATATTGTCGGAAATATCCAGAGTACAGTGTAATTAAAATTACTGGTTATGTAGACAATTCATGGAGTAAAAATGGCACTCAGGTCGGCGCATTGAAATGTCAGCATATAAGTGCTGTTAATATTCTTGACTCCTTCTTTTTTGTTGCTTCGGATTACTATGCCGCGATTATTAAACAATTAGAATCTCTTGGTGTTGCCAATGATAACATATGTAATGTTGGTCAATATTTACGGCAAGTTGGTTATATGTGAGCTAAAAAGGTAGCATCGCTTTAAAAATAATCAGTCATAATTTTTAATAATCATAATCGATACTGCAAAGCAATCAAGTTTATTATGTAATGGCCAAGATTTCTGCCATCTCTAATAAGGGGATACGATTGAAAGTAATAAATTGGACACGGAACGATTTTTATAAAATTTTGGCAGCGGCATTTTCTTCACTTGGTATCCAACCACGTTTGACTGAACTTGGCGTTTTGCGTGGTGAGAATGCGATGGTGATGTACCAAATTATGCAGCCAAGTCACATGACATTGGTGGATAGTTGGCTTGCGTTACCACCACTTCCACAATTAGGAGCTTACAGTCCATTTGACAAGTTGCCAAGTTGGGTTAGTGATCCAGACGTGTTCGCCGATTATTTTGGTGGCTCAATGCGCGAGCAAACAACTTTCGACGCGTTGTATGAGAGTTGCTGTGAACGCTTCAAAGCGATATCGAATATTCGTATGTTGCGCGCGTCAACGGAGGTTGCCTTTGAGTCTCTAAAGGCGGAGGGAGCACATTTTGAGTGTGTATATGTGGATGCAAACCATCAATATGAGTGGGTATTGCGTGATCTGATGTTATATCAGGAGCTTGTCTCGCCCGATGGCTGCATCATGCTCAACGATTGTGCCTTTTCGAATGACGGTATGCTGCAGAATCTTGGCGTACTTGAAGCCGTAGCTCATTTCATCAAGCGATCACCGTTTCGGCCGATTGCGATGACGGTTGGAGCTTTTGCAGATCTGATCCTCGTAAGGGAGGGGTCACGCCTCGAGGATATTTGTGATCAACTGTTTGTGGCTTCCGATGTGAATTGGGTTGAGGTACCTGACCAACTACTTGGCGCAGCTAAAGTTGTTACTGGAGCCAGACGATTCAACGTCAGTTTTATCTAAGTAAGTAATATGTGATATCAACCTATACCGCATCGAGAGTGGCTATATGGCAATTAAACTTTTTATTGAACTGACATAAGTGGATTGATATGGCTAACAATTCTATGAATGAAAAATTATCGATTCAATCACGTGATGGTTAATCGGTTTATACATCCAATAAAAAATCAGACAATCCTCAACTACTGAAAACTTTAGTTCAGCAATTATCTCCATTATTTAGTAAGGCGTAGTATAGGTACAGCCGAAAATCATTGTAGCTTATTTATATGTACAGTTAGGGCTGTTGGATGTGATTAATGGCACTAATTGGAAGCAGGGTATCAATATTTACAGGCCCTATATGTGGTATCAAATTGCCATTGATTCCTGATTATGCCACGAATAATACCAATATATTTTTATCCTGACTGTGCTAGCCTTCAACAGCATAGTCAATTGACTCAATATCTCGATTTAGCCGGGATAAAGATTGTTTTAAATTATCAATCTTTGTATTACAGCCCATATGTTCAGGGCTGTATGATAGACACCCGCAACCCAGTTCGGATGATTTCGCAAATTCTATTGTCCGTTTGCCGATGTGTTTTGATTTGTCGAATGTTCAGGTCGATACTGTCTGTGAGCGGATAATTAGTTTTATGTATAGTTATCAATAGCGTGCAGGTGAAAAAATGATAGTTTACATTTTATAGGTATGAAAGAGGCTTTTATATCTCCTTATTCCATGACCATGGCAGCATGGAGTGTACATGATTTAATTTATTATTGGAGAGCATCATCACTGTTTTTAATCAGCGCAAAACTCAAGCATTCAGAAATGTCCATCGTCAGATAAATAATTCGGTAGTTACATTCCACACAAAATTCATGCACTGCTTCGATGACGCCATAGCGATATTGGGAACGCCAGTTTCCCTGAATGTAGTCGTGGCCAGCAATAATACCGGCTGATTTTACCTTTCGATCACAGGCTCTGAGTTCTTCTCTGGTCAATTCATAACTGTGTGTCGTATCGATATATACCCAATCAAAGGTCTGATCCGGAAAACTCTCCAGCGCTTCCAGAGAGGGTTTTCGGTGAATAATTACCTCCCCACACTGTTGTTGCTGCTGAAAATGGTTTTTGACGCTCAGGTACAACTCTTCGCCGTAGCGATCCGAACTCCATATATCCACCAGATGTAACTGAGCAGGAGCACAGATATCTACGATCTGGCGACTGAAATCACCAGCAGCCACGCCAAGTTCGGCTACGACGCCCTGGGTAGGTAATTTCTCGAGCAGTGCCAACCGATCGGTCAACAGGGCTGCACCCTCGATATGGTGCTGTAGTAAGGGGATCTTCGGCAGCGAATCCTCGCGTTTGGAACGCACTGCTTGCAGGGCATTTTCATATTCGCGGCTGGTTTGCACGACGATCTCGTCAAACTCTTCGACCGGAATCCCCGGCTTGATGCCATAACTCGCTAGAGTCTGGTTGATCTCGCTCACAAAGCAGCTTGCAATAATGATTTTATCAAATTGAAGCCCCGCAAGCTGACTGGGGTGATACACCGGCTTGTTCATCCAGTGCGAGCCCTGTTTGGCCGGATCACTGTCAACAAAGCCCTGCAGCGTATGGTTCAATGCCAATGCCGGTAAGAAATGAAGTGCTTGGGTCGAGGTCCCGTAGATCAGAATGTGCATAAGGCGCTCCGCGGATCAAGATCAGAATGTTGGCAACAAATAGGCGTGTATGAGGTCTTGCTGGGCAGAGCTCAAGCTCGGAAAGAGCGGCAAGGTGATGGCACTGGCATAGAACTGTTCGGCATGCAGTAATGATGTTTGCTGTTTGTGCTGATACCAAGGCTGCTTGTAGATTGGCATATAGTGCACGTTGACCCCGATGCCATGATCGTGTAGTCGCTGGAACAGGTCACTGCGTTGTTCGGGGGCAACATGGTGTACATACAGGTGGAAGGCGCTGCGTCGTTCTTCGCCGAAATAACGGGGCAGACGCTCAGGAGACAAAGCTTCAAAGTAACGATGGGCAATTTCGCCCCGCTTGGCGATCCAACTTTCTAGACTCGCCATCTGGCTCAACCCCAGCGCGGCCTGGATGTCGGTCATCCGGTAGTTGAAGCCCAGCATTTGCTGCTCGTAGTACCAAGGGCCATCTGGCTCATTGATGAAGTCGGCCGGATCCCGTGTGATGCCGTGGCTGCGCAGCATGCTCATGGTTTTGGCAAGCGCAGGGTCATTGGTCATCGCCATGCCGCCCTCGCCGGTGGTGATGATCTTCACCGGGTGGAAGCTGAAGACGGTGATGTCACTGTAGCGGCAGTTGCCGGTGGGTTCACCGTGATAGCGGGCGCCGAGGGCATGACAGGCATCCTCGATGATCCGAAAACCGTACTCTTGTCCCAGGCGATGGATCTCTTTCATATCGCAGGGCAGGCCCGCGAAGTGTACCGGGATGACCACCTTGGGCAGACATCCTTGAGCCTTGGCTGCTACCAGCTTGCGCTCCAACTCCATGGCGCACAGGTTGCCGGTATCGGGCTCGATGTCGACGAAATCGACTTGGGCTCCGCAATAGAGAGCGCAGTTGGCAGAGGCGACAAAGCTGATGGGGGAGGTCCAGACCCAGTCACCCGGGCCGACACCCAGTGCCAGACAGGCGATATGCAAAGCGGCCGTACCTGAGTTGACCGCCACCCCGAAGCGGGCACCACAGTAATCCGCCACTGCCTGCTCGAAGCGCGGCACCACGGGCCCTTGGGTGAGAAAATCGGATCGCAATACTTCGACCACGGCTTCGATATCCGCTTCGCTGATCGACTGTCTGCCGTATGGGATCATTCCATTACCACCTTGCTGTTCAATTCTTTCAGCTGTTCAACTGTCAGGAAATCCTCGTTGTCACGGGAGTTGTACTCGAATCCCTGGGCCACCATGGCTCCCTTTTCACCTGAGGCGGTGACGGAGAAGTCATTGTTGCGATTGTTGAAGTTGATGGTCGGTCCGATGATGAAAAAGTCGTCGAACTCGAAGGTGTGGTAGGAGTCGTCACACGGGCACATCACTTCATGCAGTTTTTCACCCGGGCGGATGCCGATGATCTCCTGGTCCAGCTGAGGGGCCATGGCGGTAGCTAGGTCGGTTATGCGCACCGAGGGCAGCTTGGGCACAAAAATCTCCCCCCCCTTCATGCGCGGGAAGTTGTTCATCACGAAGTCCACCCCCTGCTGCAGGGTGATCCAGAAGCGGGTCATCTCGGTGTGGGTGATGGGCAGGGTAGTGGCGCCCTGATCGATTCGTTTCTGGAAGAAGGGCACCACAGAGCCGCGCGATCCCACCACGTTGCCGTAGCGCACTACCGCAAAACGGGTTGGATCCTGGCCGGCGATGTTGTTGGCGGCGACGAACAATTTGTCGGAGGCCAGCTTGGTGGCGCCGTACAGGTTGATGGGGTTGGCGGCCTTGTCGGTGGAGAGGGCGATCACCTTCTTGACCTGATTGAGCAGGGCGGCCTGGATGACGTTCTCGGCCCCGTGGATATTGGTCTTGATGCACTCCATGGGGTTGTATTCGGCAGCCGGCACCTGCTTGAGCGCCGCCGCGTGCACCACATAGTCGACCCCGCGCATCGCCATGGTGAGCCGGTTGGCATCCCGCACGTCACCGATGAAATAGCGCATGCAGGGGGCGTTGAAGACCTGCTGCATCTCGAACTGTTTCAGCTCGTCGCGGGAGTAGATGATCAGCCGTTTCGGCTTGTAGCGTTCCAGCACTGTCTTGACCAGCATCTTGCCAAACGAGCCAGTGCCGCCGGTAATCAATAGGGTTTTATTGTCGAACATGACGGATTCTCGCTAGTGATGCCAAGTGACAAGCAATTTATGTGCCTTGGGCCAGTTTAGCCGAAAAGGGGCTGATGCGGCCTTGTATGATGCCAGTTTTATTCCACTCTGAGTGAACTAACTAGATGATTCATAGAGAAATCCAACCCAGCTCAAACAACTTTATGCGATCTCGGGGGCTTTAACAAAAAGCGGAACACAGGGTTCCGCTTTTTTGACGCCTAGCTGGAGAGCAGTACTCTGGCGGAGTTGGCGGGGATGGTGAGCTGTATCTCGCCCTGCACCACTTCGAACTTGTCGCCGTTGAAGGCGTCGGTGAAGCGGCTGGCGGGGCTGGCGGTCTGCCACAGGGGCAGGCTGATGGTGCGCGGCTCGCTGGGGTGACGGTTGCAGGCCACCACCACCTGATCGCTTTGCAGGGTGCGAGCAAACACATAGCTGTGCGGGCCGGCATAGAGGGTCTGGATGTCGCCGCGGCGCAGAGCCGGGCGCTGTCGGCGGATCTGGATCAACCGGCGGTAGTGGTCGTGCAGCACGTGATCCCAGGCGGTGGTCTCCCACGGGAAGCAGCGGCGGCAGTCCGGATCGTTGCCGCCAGAGAGCCCCACTTCATCGCCGTAGTAGATGGAGGGCACGCCGATGTAGGTGAGCAGCAGGGTGGCCGCGAGCCGCATCCGCTGTTTGTCTTCCCCCAGCAGGTGGAGGAAGCGAGCGGTGTCGTGGCTGTCCAGCAGGTTGAACTGGGCCAGCTGGTTTTTGAACGGAATGTGGGCCCTCGCCAGCTTGAGCCAGCGATCCAGCTCTTCGGCGCTGATCTTGATGGGGTGGTAGGCGATGTCCTGCCCCGCTAGGAAGGCGCGGATCGGGTGGGCGAAGCCGTAGTAGTTCATGGCGCCGTCCTCCTGATCCCCCTGCAGCCACTGGCTTGCCTCGAAGAAGTGCTCGCCCAGCACGTAGGCGTCCGGGTTCTCCTGCTTCACCGCGCCGCGAATGGCGCGCACGTGGCCGCGGTTGCCTTCGGCTGTGCCGCGCTCCCCCAGCATGTGGATGACGTCGAAGCGCCAGCCGTCGATCTGGTAGGGGGCGCGCATCCAGTAGCGCAGGATGGCGTCGTCGGCGCGATAGACTGCATCCTGCACCTGTTCGCTGGAGAAGTCGAGCTTGGGCAGGCTGCGGATGCCTTTCCAGCTGACGTAATCCCCCTCGTTGTCAAAGGTGTAGAAGCTGCGCCACGGTGAGTCTGGGTTGCTCTGGGCGCCGAGCGGCGGGCAGAACCAGGGGTGCTCGGTCGAGGTGTGGTTGACCACCGCATCCAGGATGATCTTCATGCCGCGCTGGTGCAGGTTGCGGGTCAGCTCGGCAAACTGGGCGTTGGTGCCGAGGTGCGCATCCACCTTGAAGTAGTCCTGGGTGTCGTACTTGTGGTTGCTCGGCGAATCGAAGATGGGGTTGAGATAGAGCGCCGTTACCCCGAGGGATTGCAGATAGTGCAGCTTGGCATCGATGCCCGCCAGGTCGCCACCGTAGAATTCGCAGGCGCCGTGGCCCTCTTCGTGGCGGCTGACCGGCTCGCCCCACGCCTTGCTGATCACCGCCTTGCCGCGGTACTCGTACTCGTGATGCTTGACGCTGAGCGACGGGTCGCCGTTGCAGAAGCGATCGGGGAAGATCTGGTAGAAGACCTGATCCTGCACCCAGGCCGGTGGCTGGTGTAGGCTGTTGAAGCGAAAATGTTGTTCGCGCGGCGGCATGGCGGCGCTGACGCCGGCCCCGTGCAGCCACCACTGCTCCTCATCGGTCAGACACTTGAAGCAGTAGAGGTGAATGTCCTGCCCCTTGATGAGCGGCAGGGTCGCCTGCCATACCTGCAGCCGGTCGCGGGTGGAGACCGCCGTCATCGGGATCAGGTACTCCTCGTTGTCCGGCTCATGGCGCAGCCACACCTCGCGGATCGGGGCATCCAGCTCGCTGAACAGGGTCAGTTGCAGGGCATCGGCGCTCTCTTTGAACCAGGGCGCCACCTGGGGATGAAACAGAAATGGATGGGTCATGATGCTTATTGAGTCAGAAGATCGGCGAGGGCGTTGCCCTGTTCATGCAAGGTTTCGAGCTGGCCGGCGAGCGACTTGGGATCCAGCCCCAGCTGGTCGGCCAGTGGCTTGGGGAAGCGGGCGATGATGGCCTGGGCCGGCACTCCCGCGTTCCAGGCGAAGGAGATGAAGACCGCCAGGCGGATCAGCACCGCCTCCTTGCTGACCGGGTCGTGGGAGAGGGGATCCAGCTGCTGGGAGATGGCATCGACGAAGGCCTCGGAGAGGTTCCAGCGCCGTGCCAGCTCGGCGCCGAGCTGGGCATAGTCGTAACCCAGCATCTCGCGCTGGGCCTCGACCCGGCTACTTCCCTTCTGGATCGCCAGACTGATGAGCTCCGCCTCTTCCGGCAAGGTGCTCTGGATCAGCAGCTCGCCAATGTTGTGGATGAGGGCGCAGGTGAAGGCGGTCTCGGGATCGAGCACCTTGGCCTCCTGGGCCAGGGTCTTGGCGATGGTGGCGACCTGGAAGGTCTCGGTCCAGAACTTGTTCTTGTCGAAGCTGGGAGGCGCCTTGAAGCTGCCGATGATGCCGGAGGCGACCACCACAGATCGTAGCCGGTTGAAACCGAGGCGGATCACCGCCTGTTCGATGGAGGTGACTTCGTTGCCACGGCGCAGGGCGGCCGAGTTGGCCATTCGCAGCACCTTGACGCTGATCACCTGGTCCATGGCGATCTTGGCCGCAATCTCGTCGATGCGGGCATTTTCATCGCTGAAGCTCTGCATCAACTCATGCAGCAGTTGCGGGATAGTGGGGAGTTGTTTGATCTTGTCAAACAGACGGTCCATCGACATGGCTGAGGCAGCCTCCATTGCGAGCACTGCCTCATATTGTGCCACAGGCGGGGCACATGTTCCTGTTTGTGATGCCGGTTTGTGAGCCCTAGAGCACCCAGTCGCGCAGGGTGTATTCCAAACGATGCCGTTTGCCCTGCAGGATCAGGGTCTGGGTAGTGCCGTCCAGGGTGGCCCCTTCGGTGAGGGTGGTCAGCACCGCCTGCTCCACCGCATCGAGCGGGGCCAGACAGGCCATCTCGGTGCTGCCCAGACTGGTCACCCAGAACTTGTTCCCCTCGAGGTGGCCCTGTCCGAAGTAGCGGTTGCAACCGGCGATGCCGTTGACGGTGAAGTGCTCACCTATCTCGAAGTCGGGCGGGTTGTCTCGCGGCGCGGCAACGGGCTGGCCATCCAGCTTGTCGAGCACCCAGTGGTGGTGCTGCAGGTCTTGCGAGGCGAAGCGGGGAGTACTGCTGCAGGCGCTGAGCAGAAGCAGGGCGAGCAGCAGTAGCAAGAATCTGGGCATGAAAGGGCTCCGGTTGTGGGAGTGACAAGCATACCCTCTGTGCGCGCCCTCAGGCAGGGCGAGGGGGAGCGCCCCCGACTGCTTCTGTCGCCCTGTGGGTGGGGCCTGTGTCGTTAAATGGCAACACAACCCCCATGCCTGGCTGCACTTGGGTCAGATCGGGGTGGGCTGACTGTTGCCAAACAGCCGCTCGGCGTAACGGGCCAGGCCGGAGGCGACCGAGCCGAAGTCATCACCCCCTTCCAGCGGCACCTGGGGCAGCTTCTGGCGGATGAAGGCCTGGATCAGCGGGGAGCGGGCGCTGCCGCCGGTGATGAAGACTCGATCCGGTTGCACGCCGGCGGCGGCGATGGCTTCATCCATCAGCTCGCCAATTTTCTCCAGCAGCAGGGCAGAGGCATTGGCCAGCTGTTCGCGGGTCAGCTCCGCCTCCAGCCCTTTTTCCAGCTCGCTCAGCGATTGGTGATTGGATTCCTGCGTCGAGAGGGCGATCTTGCCCTGCTCGGCACGCCACACCAGCTGGTGGCTGAGCTTGTGGGCGCGCAGGCTGGCGAGGCGGCCCAGCTTGCTGCCGGGCTGGCTGTCGAGCTGTAGATCCTGCAGCTGGCGGGCGGTATCCAGGCTGTAGAAGCGGCTCTGGGCGCTGACGTCGTTGATGGCGGCGGCGTCCCAGAACAGCGGGTGGGGCAGTGGCTTGCCGGTCTTGAGGGTCTCGTGCATGCCGAGCAGCGGCATCATGCCTTCGACCGTCAGCCGGATGTCGAAGTCGTTGCCGCCGATGCGCTGGCCGCTGTGGCCGAGCAGATCGCCGTCGCGATCGAGCCGGTCGCGGTGGCTCGGGCCCATCCGCAGCACCGAGCAGTCGGTGGTGCCGCCGCCGATGTCCACCACCAGCACCACCGCATCCTCGGTCAGGCGGGCCTCGAATTCGAAGCCGGCCGCCACCGGCTCATAGAGAAACTCCACCTGCTCGAACCCGGCGAGGCGGGCCGCTTCGCTCAGGATGGCGATGGCCTGACGGTTGCTCTCTTCCCCCGCCAGCCCCTGGAAGTTGACCGGGCGGCCGACCACGGCGCGGCGGATCGGCGCACCGAGCTGCTGCTCCGCTTCGCGCCGCACGTGCAGCATCATGGCGCAGACGATGTCTTCGAACAGGGCGATCTGCGGTGCCTTGAGGCCGTAGGCGCCGAGGAAGGATTTCGGCGACTTGAGGTAGTAGCCGTCGTCCGGCTCTTCCAGATAGCGCTCCAGCGCCGCGGCGCCGAAGCTGAGCTCGTCGATCAGCCCCTCTTCGCGCATCTGGCGGCGTACCGCCTGGGCCCGGGTCACCACGGGGCCGCGCAGCTTGAGGTACTCGCTCTGCTGGGCGGGGGCCAGCCCTTCGGCCAGCAGGCCGGCGATGGCATCCCGGTGGGGCGCGTGCAGGGTGGAGGGAAGGTAGTGGGCACCGCTCAGGTTCAGCAGCCTGGGGCTGCCTTGTTCCATCACGGCGACGGCACAGTTGGAGGTACCGTAATCAAATCCGATAAACATGGGCAGCCAGACTCCTGAGCAAAAAAGGGCTGGTAGCCTACCCGAAGGCGCCGGGTCTCACAACCCGGCGCCTCGCTTATTGCGCGGTGGTTTACTCCACCTCGTTGTCGCAGCGACCCTGACTGTCGATGGCGCGGATGTTGCTGAGGGTGGTGTCGGCGATGGCGTGCAGCGCCTCGCGGGTCAGGAAGGCCTGGTGACCGGTGAACAGCACGTTGTGGCAGGCCGACAGGCGGCGGAACACGTCATCGGTGATCACCTCGTTGGACTTGTCGGCGAAGAAGAGATCTTCTTCTTCCTCGTAGACGTCCAGCCCCAGCGCGCCGATGCGGGCGGTCTTGAGCGCCTCGATGGCGGCGTTGGAGTCGAGCAGGCCGCCCCGGCTGGTGTTGATGATCATCACCCCGTCCTTCATCTTGGCGAACGCCTCCTTGTTCAGCAGGTGGTAGTTCTCCTTGAACAGCGGGCAGTGCAGGCTGATGACGTCGGACTGGCGGAACAGGGTATCGAGATCCACGTACTCGGCGCCGAGATCGATGGCCGCCTGGTTCGGATAGGGATCGCTCACCAGCAGGCGCATGCCGAAGCCCTTGAGGATGCGCAGGGTGGCTATGCCGATCTTGCCGGTGCCGATGATGCCGGCGGTGCGGCCGTGCATGTTGAAGCCGACCAGCCCCTCCAGCGAGAAGTTGGCGTCACGGGTGCGCTGATAGGCTTTGTGGATGCGACGGTTGAGGGTCATCATCAGGCCCACCGCGTGCTCGGCGACCGCTTCCGGGGAGTAGGCGGGTACCCGCACCACCTTCAGCCCCAGCTCCTTGGCGGCGGCCAGATCCACGTTGTTGTAGCCGGCACAGCGCAGGGCGATCACCTTGGTGCCATTAGTTGCCAGCTCGGTCAGCACCTCACGGTCGGCATCGTCGTTGACGAACAGGCACACCACGGGGAAGCCGTGGGCCAGCCGGGCAGTCTTGGCCTCCAGCCGCACGTCGAAGAACTCCAGTTCATAACCGTACTGGCTGTTGGCCTGATTGAAGTGCTCTTTGTCGTAGCTCTTGGTACTGAAAACGGCGACTCTCATGGTGCGCTCTCCGCAGATAATGATGTAGTTAAATTACAACAAATGTTGGTCGTCATCACGGGATAAATGGTGGGGATTCAGCCCCACGGCATGATGGGCACGGCGCTGACCGCGCTCTTGTAAGAACCATCCACCAGTTTGGTGCTGTAAGTCAGATAAACCAGCGCGTTGCGCTTCTGATCGTAAAAGCGCACCACTTTCTGCTCCTTGAACACCAGCGAGGTACTGACGTCGAACACCTCTTCCCCCGCTTTCAGCTTGGCGGGCAGGGTGATGGGGCCGATCTGGTGGCACGAGAGGGAGGCGTGGGAGGGATCTTCCGCCAGCCCGAGCCCGCCCTTGACGCCGCCGGTCTTGGGGCGCGCCAGGTAGCAGGCGACGCCGTCGATGCGGGGATCGTCGAACGCTTCCACCAGGATTTTGTGGTTGGGGCCAAACAGCTTGAAGGCGGTGCTCACCTCGCCGACCGGGTCGGCCTTGTCGGCCAGCGCCGGGCCGGCAACCAGTGTACCCAGCAGCAGTGGCAGGGCGCGAGCAAGGATCTGAGGATGTCTCATGGTCTCTCCTGTTGGCTTCCCTCAGTAGGGAATGCCCAAACGACGATAGAGGCTGGCCAGCACCCAGGCGGGGCCGATCAGCAAAAACTGCAGGTCGGCGAGGAAGGAGGGACGCTTGCCCTCGATCTTGTGACCGACGAACTGGGCTATCCAGAGCAGCACGAACCCGGCCAGCGCCGGCCACAGCAAGGGGCCTTGCCAGCTGTGGCAAATGACCAGCCCCAGCGCGGTCAGCACCGTCATGCCCACAAACAGCGCAAACGACAGCCGCAGGTAGAAGGCCAGCACCGGGATGGCCGCCAGCGCGGCCCAGTTGAGCGACGGCGGCAGCGGCCCGGCTGGCAGGCACCAGAGCAGGGCCAGGGCACAGAGATAGATACCGGGCACTGCCAGCTTGTGGATCGCCACATTGACCGGGTGCCGGTGGCTCTGGCTGTACAGTTCAAACCACTCCTCGATTCCCTTCATGGCACCTCCCTGGCGCGCTGTGGGTGCCACCCCTGTTGAGGTGGCCGACTCTTATCCCTGCGGGGGATACTCCCAATATTGGGCCGGAATGGATTTTAGCAACGGTGTCATGTCGGGATTGGGCAGGGAGATGGTGACCCGCCGTTCGAGATTGGCGCTGGCCAGGGCCTCGCGGATCTTGGGGTTCTCCCGGAAGAATTTCATGAAGCTGCCGTCGGCATAGGCCCGCTCAAGCCCGGTCTGGATCGCCTTGGCCAGCTTGGGGGATTCCGGGCTGACGAAGAAGAACTCGGCGAAGGGGTAGCGGATCAGCAGGTGCTGATCGATGACCAGATTGGGATATTGCGCCACCAGCTCGCTGCGCTCGGCGAAGATCTCCACCAGGTTGCGCGGGAAGAAGTCCAGCTTGTCGCCGTCGTTGATCAGCCGAAACAGGTTGCTGTAGCGCCCCGAATAGGTGGGGATGCCGGCGTTTTCGAGGATCTTATTGTCGGCCCAGCCCACCCCTTGCGCCGCCTTCAGCTGCTTGAGATCGGCCAGCGAGTTGATCTGGTTGAACTTCTCCTGGGCATCGGCGTGGATGAAGGAGAGCCGCAGCCCTTCCAGACCGCGAAACAGCGGGATCGGCACGGCGATGAGCGAGGATTCGAGGGCGCTGGAAGTGCCCATCCAGAACACATTGATGGTTTGGCCCTTGCTCAGCTGTTGCTGCAGGCTGTACTGGTTGAGGTTGAGTTCGACCTGCTTGATGCGAAACGGCTGGCCGGCATGGGTCAGCGCCAGTTCCAGCAGCTTGAGCTGGTACTCTTTGTCGAGGTCGTTGATCGGCCGGCTGGGAACCTTGACCGTGAGGGTCTGTGCTTGTGCCAGCAACGGCAGACACAAGCACAGTTTGAGGAACCATTTCACTCTCTGCTCTCCTGTAGATTCCGGGCTTGCCCGGAGTCTAACAGAACTTGTCACTCTCTTGCTGCGTAGCCGTGACCCGCCAGGGTGAGCAGCCTGGTGTCCTCATTGTCACCTGCATGCCCGCCCCGCTGGCGACGCTCGTCGAGCGAATGTGAGCAGGCAGCGAGGCGTCAGGCGACGCGACGATACACGTGGGTATCGTTGAACTCCTTGGTGCTCTGGCATTCAACGCAGAAGCGGGACTCGGGACGAGCCTGCAGCCGCTTGAGGGAGATCTCGTCACCGCAGGATTCGCAGTAACCGAAATCCCCTTCGCTGATGCGCTTGAGGGCACCACGCAGCTTGCGCAGATGCAGCTTGTCATGCTCGATGCGGTTCAGCTCCAGACGACGGGCTTCCTCGATGCTGGCACGGTCAATTTCATCAGCCATCTCGTTGGTATCGGTGGCGATGGCCTGGCTGGCCTGGGAGTTGAGGCGATCTTCGAGTTCGAGGATCTGGCGCTCGATCTGTCCCTTGTAAAAGGCCAGTTGGTCTTCAGTCATGAAATCACACATACGATTTACTACCAGTCAGTTTACTAACCCAATTATCCCTGTTTATGGGGGCTGTCTGCCTGCAGACCAAGCCCTGTGTCCTGAATTTGCACCAAATCCAAGCAGGAGAGTGCAAATCAGGGCGGGCCTTGTACCAAAAAAATGCAGGCATGCAAAGCAAAGAGGACAAGTATTGTGCGCCCTTGCAAAAAAATGACCCGATTCAGACAGGGTCTGACTGAGAACATGGGGGATCCTGCAAGCTTGTTGGCACCGGGCTTGCAGTGAGTCGTTATCACGCCAGGGTGTTTAGTATTTGTCCCCGCGATGGTCATTATATGCGCCGTTATTTATAGTTTTTTAAACACCACCGCTTGACATTGCCCCTGATGGCGGGCTTTTATGGTGGTGTTGATTACAATTTGATAACAAGGGTGTTCCATATATTAGACACCCTTGCCAATGGCAACCGTAGAGTCGGGGTTTAACATGGACAGTATCAAGGGCTGGATGGAGAGCAATCGCATCACGGAAGTGGAGTGCCTGTTTCCGGATTTCACCGGCAATGCCCGAGGCAAGATCATTCCAGCCAACAAGTTTCTGCGCGAGGGGGGCATGCGGCTGCCCGAGGTCATCTTCACCCAGACGGTGACCGGCGAGTATCCGGATGACGACAGCATGATCGACCCGCTGGAGCGGGACATGCAGCTCTATCCCGATCCCAACACCATTCGTTTCGTACCCTGGGCGCTGGAGCCGACCGCCCAGGTGATCCACGACTGTTTCGATATCAATGGCAAGCTGATCGACATCGCGCCGCGCTCCGTGCTGCGTCGGGTCCTGTCATTTTACGAGAAGCAGGGCTGGAAGCCGGTGGTGGCCCCCGAGCTGGAATTCTACCTGGTCAAGCGCAACGAAGACCCCGACTATCCGCTGGTGCCGCCGGTAGGGCGCAACGGCCGCCCCGAGACGGCCCGCCAATCGTTCAGCATCGACGCGGTCAACGAATTCGACCCCATCTTTGAAGACATGTACGACTACTGCGAGGCGCAGGAGCTGGAGGTGGACACCCTGATCCACGAGTCCGGCGCTGCCCAGATGGAGATCAACTTCCTGCACGGCGACGCTGTCGATCTGGCGGATCAGGTGTTCCTGTTCAAGCGCACCATGCGGGAAGCGGCCCACCGCCACGGGATTTACGCCACCTTCATGGCCAAGCCGATGAGCGACGAGCCCGGCTCCGCCATGCACATTCACCAGAGTCTGGAAGATGTAAATGGCCGCAACCTGTTCGGCACCGAGAACGGTGGCCACTCCGAGCTGTTCATGCACTTCATCGCCGGCCTGCAGAAATACACGCCGGCGGTGACCGCGCTGCTGGCCCCCAACGTCAACTCCTACCGCCGCCTCACCTTTGGCGAGAGCGCGCCGCGCAACGTGCAGTGGGGGGTGGAGAACCGCACCTGCGGGCTGCGGGTGCCCTTCTCCGAGGCCAGTGCCCGTCGGGTGGAGAACCGCTTCGCCGGCGCCGACGCCAACCCCTATCTGGCGCTGGCTGCCACCCTGGCCTGCGGCTACCTCGGCATGATGGAGAAGCTGGAACCGCTGCCGGAGATGAAGTCGAGCGCCTATGAGCTGCCCTACAGCCTGCCCCGCTCGCTGGAGGAGGCGTTGAGCCACCTGGAGCAGTGCGACCCCATCAAGGAGATGCTGGGCGAGCGCTTTACCCGCGCCTTCGTAGCGGTCAAACGCAAGGAATATGAGACCTACTTCGGGGTGATCAGCCGCTGGGAGCGGGAGTTCCTGCTGCTGAACGTGTGACCCGGATGCGCGCCGGTCGCGCATCACCCTGCCCGGAGGGGCCGCCGGCCCCTCCCGCGTGAATCGAGACAGTTGGGGCGCAGGCACTGCACGACACCCGGTGCGTCACCGTGACCGGGGGAGTGTCCGCCCCTCATCAACTGACCAACAAACATCGCTTAAATCGAAGGAACCGAGGAGCAAGCAATGCAGCATACCACCCGTGAGTGGCAGCAACTGGAAGCCAGCCATCACCTGCATCCGTTTACCGATTTTCAGGCACTGAACAAGAAAGGCAGCCGCATCATCACCCGGGCCGAAGGCGTCTATCTGGAAGACTCTGAAGGCAAGCGCATTCTGGACGGCATGGCCGGCCTGTGGTGCGTCAACCTGGGCTATGGCCGCCAGGAGCTGGTGGACGCTGCCACCCGCCAGATGCAGCAACTGCCCTACTACAACCTCTTCTTCCAGACCAGCCACCCGCCCGCTGCCGAGCTGGCGACCCTGCTGGCCGAGATCACGCCGCCGCACCTCAACCACGTCTTCTTCACCGGCTCGGGCTCCGAGTGCAACGATACCGTGCTGCGCATGGTGCGCCACTACTGGGCCAGCAAGGGGCAGCCGGACAAGCAGGTGATCATCAGCCGCCACAACGCCTACCACGGCTCCACCGTGGCGGGCGCCAGCCTGGGTGGCATGAAGGGGATGCACGCCCAGGGCGGGTTGCCGATCCCCGGTATCGTGCACATCGACCAGCCCTATCACTTCGGCGAGGGGCAGGGGATGAGTGCCCATGAATTCGGGCTGGCCCGTGCCCGTCAGCTGGAGGAGAAGATTCTGGAACTGGGGGTAGACCAGGTAGCCGCCTTCATCGGCGAGCCGATCCAGGGCGCCGGCGGCGTCATCATCCCGCCCGACAGCTACTGGCCGGAGATCCAGCGCATCTGCGACAAGTACGGCATCCTGCTGATCGCCGACGAGGTGATCTGCGGCTTTGGCCGCACCGGTCACTGGTTCGCCAGCGAAGGCTTCGGCATCAAGCCGGATCTCATGTGCCTGGCCAAGGGGATCACCTCCGGCTATCTGCCGATGGGGGCCGTGATGGTGGGGGACAGGGTCGCCAAGGTGCTGGTGGAAGAGGGGGGCGAGTTCAACCATGGCTTCACCTACTCCGGTCATCCGGTGGCCTGCGCCGTGGCGATTGCCAACATTACGCTTATGCAAAACGAAAGCATAGTTAAGCGAGTTCATGATACCATCGGCCCCTATTTGCAGCGCCGCTGGGCGGAGCTGGCGGACCATCCGCTGGTGGGCGAAACCCGTGGCAAAGGCCTGGTGGCCGCGCTGGAAATAGTGCAGGACAAGCAGACCAACAGCCGCTTCCCGGCTGGGCTGCAGGCCGGTATGACCTGTCGGGAGTTCTGCTTTAACAATGGCTTGGTGATGAGGGCGGTCGGCGATACCATGATCATATCGCCCCCCTTGGTGATCACCGAGGAACAGGTGGATGAATTGGTCAATCTGGCCAGGCTCAGTCTCGATCTGACGGCGGCAAAGCTGCGGGGATAGGCGGGCGCCGGGCAGGTTGGCTTGCGCATACAATTTGCTTAGGAGACAAGGACGATGTCTTTCAAAACGGGAATGATTGCAGCCTCTGTGGCACTGGTCATGATGAGTACCGGGGCGATGGCCGAGGACAAGGTGTTGCACGTCTACAACTGGAGCGATTATATCGCGCCAAACACGCTGGAAGACTTCCAGAAAGAGACGGGCATCAAGGTGGTCTACGACGTGTTCGACAGCAACGAGGTGCTGGAAGCCAAGTTGCTGGCCGGCAGCTCGGGCTATGACATCGTCGTGCCGTCCAACCCCTTCCTGGCCAAGCAGATCAAGGCGGGCGTGTTCCAGAAGCTGGACAAGTCCAAGCTCTCCAACTGGCAAAACCTGGATACCTCGTTGCTCAAGGCGCTCGAACCGAGCGACCCGGGTAACCAGTACTCCATTCCTTACCTGTGGGGCACCATCGGTTATGCCTACAACCCGGAGAAGGTGAAAGCCGTGCTGGGTGACAAGGCGCCGGTGGATTCCTGGGATCTGGTGTTCAAACCGGAAAACATGGCCAAGTTGAAGGAGTGCGGTGTCTCCTTCCTCGACTCGCCGACCGAAATGCTGCCGGCCGCCCTGCAATACCTGGGCTTCAAGCCGGACAGCCAGAAGCCGGACGAGCTGAAGAAGGCGGAGGAGCTGTTCCTCTCCATCCGTCCCTATACCGCCTACTTCCACTCCTCCAAATACATTTCGGATCTGGCCAACGGCAACCTGTGCGTGGCGGTCGGTTACTCCGGTGACTTGCAGCAGTCCAAGTCACGGGCGATCGAGGCCAAGAACGGCGTCAACCTGACCTACGTGATCCCGAAAGAGGGGGCTGGCAGCTTCTTCGACATGCTGGCCATCCCGGCCGATGCCAAGAACGTGGAAGCGGCCCATGTGTTCCTGAACTACCTGATGAAGCCGGAGGTGATCGCCAAGATCTCCGACGCCGTCAGCTACCCGAGCGGCAACAAGGCCTCCGTGCCGCTGGTGTCCGAGAAGATCCGCAACGATCCGGGCATCTACCCGAGCGACGAGACGCTGGCCAAGATCTACACCTTCCCGGATCTGCCGGCCAAGGTGCAGCGTCTGATGACGCGTAGCTGGACCAAGATCAAGTCAGGCAAGTAAGTGACGAGTGCCCCTCCCGGTCCGCAGTTCGGCCGGGAGGGAGGTGACCCACCCGACAGGTTGGACGGCGCGTAAGGATGCGCGACTGGCAAATCACACATTAAGAGGACTGAGTAAGTGCACACAACCAAGATAGTGACGATGGCCCTGGCTCTGGGGTTGGCAAATGTGGCTCAGGCAGCCCCTGTGGTCCACTTTTACAACTGGTCCGACTATATCGGCGAGACCACCCTCAGCGACTTTCAGCGGGCGACCGGGATCCAGACCGTCTATGACGTGTTTGATTCCAACGAAACCCTCGAAGGCAAGCTGCTGACCGGACGCACCGGTTACGATCTGGTGGTGCCCTCCAACAATTTCCTGGCCAAACAGATCAAGGCGGGGGCCTTCCAGAAGCTGGATCCCGCCCTGCTGCCCAATCTGGCCAACCTGGATCCCGTGCTGCTCAAGCAGCTCGACAAGGTGGATCCGGGTCATCAGTACGCCGTGCCCTATCTGTGGGGCACCAACGGCATCGGTTACAACATCGACAAGGTCAAGGCCGTGCTGGGGGTCGACAAGATTGATTCCTGGGCCGTGATCTTCGAACCGGAAAACATGCAGAAACTGGCCCGTTGCGGGGTCGCCTTCCTCGACTCGGCAGACGAGATGATCCCGGCGGCGCTCAACTATCTGGGGCTCAACCCCAACAGCCAGGATCCGGCGGATCTCAAGCGTGCCGAGGAGCAGCTGCTCAAGGTGCGTCCCTACGTGGCCTATTTCCACTCCTCCAAGTACATCGGCGATCTCGCCAACGGCGACATCTGCGTGGCGGCCGGTTTCTCCGGCGACATCCTGCAGGCGGCGGCCCGTGCCGACGAAGCCGGCAAGGGGATCAAGATCGCCTACAGCATACCGAAGGAGGGGGGCAACCTCTGGTTCGACATGATGGCGATCCCGGCCGATGCCACCAACGTGAAAGAGGCGCACGCCCTCATCAACTACGTGCTGCAGCCCGAGGTGATTGCCCAGATCAGCAATCATGTGGGTTACGCGAACCCCAACGCCAAGGCGGGGGAGTTCATGGAGGAACACGTGCGCAATGACGAGTCCGTCTATCCACCCCAGGCGGTGCTGGAGCGGCTGTATGTGCAGCAGGCACATCCCCGCGCGGTGCAGCGCCTGATCACCCGGAGTTGGACCAAGATCAAGTCCGGAACCTAACCTTGGCGCCCATCCCGGGGCGCCAGACTGTTTTATGGATCGGCCCCGGCCGGTATTACCTTTGGGAGTTTGGTAATGGCGATAGCCTCCAGTGCCTACAAGAAAGCCCTCGAGGGCAGCCAGCAACGCAAAGAAGTGCTGGTCAAGATAGACAGGGTAAGCAAGCAGTTCGATGAAACGCTGGCGGTCGACAACGTGTCCCTCAACATCCACAAGGGCGAGATCTTCGCCCTGCTGGGCGGGTCCGGCTCCGGCAAATCGACCCTGCTGCGGATGCTGGCGGGGTTCGAGCGTCCCACCGAGGGACGCTTGTTCCTCGACGGGGTCGATATCACCGACATGCCGCCCTATGAACGCCCCATCAACATGATGTTCCAGTCCTACGCCCTGTTCCCCCACATGACGGTGGCGCAGAACATCGCCTTCGGCCTCAAGCAGGATGGCCTGCCCAAGGCGGAGGTCGATGCCCGGGTGGAGGAGATGCTCAAGCTGGTACAGATGACCCAGTATGCCCGTCGCAAACCCCATCAGCTTTCCGGTGGCCAGCGCCAGCGGGTGGCGCTGGCGCGCTCGCTGGCCAAGCGGCCCAAGCTGCTGTTGCTGGATGAGCCCATGGGGGCGCTGGACAAGAAGCTGCGCTCCCAGATGCAGCTCGAGCTGGTCGAGATCATCGAGCGAGTCGGGGTAACCTGCGTCATGGTGACCCACGACCAGGAAGAGGCGATGACCATGGCCGAGCGGATCGCCATCATGCACCTGGGTTGCATCGAACAGATCGGCAGCCCGATGGACATCTATGAAACCCCGGCCAGCCGGCTGGTGTGCGAGTTTATCGGCAACGTCAACCTGTTTGACGGTCTGCTGGTGGAGGATGAGCAGGACCACGCCACCATCGCCTGCGCCGATCTGGAGCAGCCCATCTATGTGGGCCACGGCATCAGCTCTCGCGCCGAGAACAAGAAGGTCACCTACGCCCTGCGGCCGGAAAAACTGCTGATGAGTCTGCAAAAGCCGGTGGAGATCGAGCATCCGGACTTCAACTGGACCAAGGGCGAAGTCTATGACATCGCCTATCTGGGCGGTCATTCGGTTTATCACATCCAGTTGCCTTCGGGCAAAATCGTTCAGGCTTTCATCGCCAATGCCGAACGCCACGGCAAGCGGCCGACCTGGGATGACCAGGTGTTCCTCTACTGGGAAGATGACAGCGGCGTGGTGCTGCAATCATGATGGCATTGAGACGACTGAAGGCACTGGGGGGGCGGCAGCTGGTGATCGGCATCCCGTTCTTCTGGCTGTTCCTGTTCTTCCTGCTGCCCTTCATCATAGTGGTGAAGATCAGCTTCGCCGAAGCGGACGTGGCGATCCCGCCCTACACCGACGTGGTGAGCTGGGCCGACGATCAGCTCACCATCTTGCTGCACATGGGCAACTACCTGCTGCTGCAGGAAGATGAGCTCTACATCGCGGCCTATCTCGGTTCCCTCAAGATGGCCTTCATCAGCACAGTGCTCTGTCTGCTGATCGGCTATCCGATGGCCTACTCCATCGCCCGGGCCAACAAGGAGACCCAGACCGTTCTGCTGCTGCTCATCATGATGCCGACCTGGACCGCGATCCTGATCCGGGTCTACGCCTGGATGGGCATTCTCAGCAACAACGGCCTGCTCAACAGCCTGTTGATGGGCATCGGCCTCATCAACGAGCCGCTGCAGATCCTCAACACCAACCTGGCGGTCTACATCGGCATCGTTTACTCCTACCTGCCGTTCATGGTGCTGCCGCTCTACGCCAACCTGGTCAAGCACGACCAGAGTCTGCTGGAGGCGGCCTCCGACCTCGGTGCCCGCAACCTGACCCGGTTCTGGCAGATCACGGTGCCGCTCTCCAAGAACGGCATCATCGCCGGCTGCATGCTGGTGTTCATCCCGGTAGTGGGCGAGTTCGTCATTCCGGAGCTGCTGGGCGGCCCCGAGACCCTGATGATCGGCAAGGTGCTGTGGCAGGAGTTCTTCAACAACCGCGACTGGCCGGTGGCGTCCGCTCTGGCGGTGGTGATGCTGGCGGTGCTGATCATTCCGATCATCCTGTTCAACCGCAACCAGGCCAAAGAGCTGGAGGGTAAAGTATGAGGCGCTTTGGTTTTGCCAAGCTGATGCTGTGGTTGGGGCTGCTGTTCATCTACCTGCCGATGATCATCATGGTGATCTACTCCTTCAACGCCTCCAAGCTGGTGACGGTATGGGGTGGCTGGTCGCTGAAGTGGTATTTCGGCCTGCTCGACAACAAGCAGTTGATAGGTTCGGTACTGCGTTCGCTGGAGATCGCCTTCTATACCGCCATCGCAGCGGTGGCGCTGGGGACGGTGGCGGCCTTCGTGCTGACCCGGATCCCGCACTTCCGTGGCCGGACCCTGTTCGGCGGCATGGTGACGGCGCCGCTGGTGATGCCCGAGGTGATCACCGGTCTCTCCTTGCTGCTGCTGTTCGTGGCCATGGCCCAGCTGGTGGGCTGGCCCGCCGAGCGGGGCATGGTGACCATCTGGATCGCGCACACCACCTTCTGTACCGCCTATGTGGCGATCGTGGTGTCGGCCAGACTGCGGGAGCTGGATCTCTCCATCGAGGAGGCGGCCATGGATCTGGGGGCCAAACCCTGGAAGGTGTTCTTCCTGATCACCATCCCGATGATTGCCCCGTCGCTGGCGGCGGGCGGCATGATGTCGTTTGCCCTGTCGCTGGATGACCTGGTGCTGGCGAGCTTCGTCTCCGGCCCGGGTTCGACCACCCTGCCGATGGAGGTCTTCTCGGCGGTGCGGCTCGGGGTGAAACCCGAGATCAACGCGGTGGCCAGCCTCATCCTGCTGTCAGTATCGCTGTTCACCTTCGGCAGCTGGTATCTGATGGCCAAGGCGGAGAAACGTCGCCGCGCCGAGATCGCCATGACCACCCAGATGCAGGCAGTCGCCTGACCTCGTGCTAAGATCCGCATTCTCTCGTCAATCCGGAGGATGAGAATGCGGATCTCCATCTTTAGCGGCCAGGGTACCGAACTGGTTCCCGGCCTTGTCAGTGCCATCCACAAACAAGCCACTACCATACCGCTCTGGTGCGGTGCCAATGGTCTGGCTGGCGATGAACAGTGCGACCAGCGCCACCATGGCGGCCCGGATCGGGCGCTGCACCACTATCCCGCCGACCACTACCCCTGGTGGCACAACTGGCAGACGGCGCTGGGTCTGCCAGCCCCGCGTACTCCCTGGCAACCGGCCGCCTTCGGCGAGAACCTCTCCGGGATCGGGCTGACCGAGGCGCAGGCCTGCATCGGCGATGTCTATCGACTCGGCGAGGCGCTGATCCAGATAAGCCAGCCCAGATCCCCCTGCTTCAAGCTCAACCAGCGTTTCGGCTATGGCCAGATGTCGCAGGTGATGCAGCTCAGCGGTCGCTGCGGCTGGCTGCTACGGGTGCTGGAAGAGGGGATGGTGATGCCGCAGGAGCGGCTGGCGCTGGTGGACAGGCCCTACCCTGAACTCACGGTAAAGCGTACCGCCGATATCCTGTTCAACCAGCTGCGCAACGAGGCGGACCTGCTGTTGCTGCTGGAAAATCCGGCCCTCTCGCCCAACTGGCGCAAGCATGCGGCAGACTGGCTGGAGCATGGTGTGATCGCTGACTGGCGTCGCCGCTTGCTCGGCCCGGCCGAATTCCAGCTCGCTTCGTCATAAGCGTTGCCAGGCCATTTTTTGGCCGCTGACGGCTCAGGATGGATGGAACTGACGAATAGTTGAGCGAACAGCCATTTTTTTCCTTCCAAACGTAAAAAAGGCTTGTGTCGAGTCGGGGCTTTCGGTAAATTCCCGTCCCGCAGACATCGGTGTGTAGCGCAGCTTGGTAGCGCACTTCGTTCGGGACGAAGGGGTCGGAGGTTCGAATCCTCTCACACCGACCACATTAGAAAAGGCCGCTCAATAGAGCGGCCTTTTCGCATTTGGCGTTTGCGCAAGTCGAGGGAGATATTCAGGCTGGCGGCGTTCTAGGGTAACTGCAATGCTCCTCTGTCTCTCTGTTTCATCCGTCTCGTCAGTTCCGTTGCCCGGCGCTGGGCAATAAAAGGGCCACCGCTCGGTGGCCCAGGGTGGAGTCTGATCCTGACTCCGGCACTCTAGATTGTGGCAATCTCTGGTTGGGTTCTGTCTATGTGCCCTCCTTGCGCGCCAGGCGCCTGTTAGATATGCCAGTGCTGATGCCGCAATGCCTTGAAGCCGTGTTGAGGTTGCAAGGCCGCGTGCTTGGGGTACTCACTAATGAAATGTTCGATTCCCTCCATCAGTTGTTCACGTAATGAAGACACGGGCTCATGCCAGGCTTGCAGGCATAGGTGGCCGGGGATCAGCTGCTCCTGATAATCTTCCAGCAGCTGTTCTGGCCAGGGCTCAATACCGGAATTGCGTTGCAGCAAATAGTGGGCGGCGGGTTCACGGGCATAGATGAACTGAATTTGGGCCAGATCGCGTTGGCTTAGCGTTTGACTGTTGATATGACAAGTCAGGTATTTTCCCGTCTTCAGGTCCAAGAAGTGACCGCGTTGCCGACAGGCTATGATGCGATACCAAGGCAGGGGCGAACAGAGAGAGTATCCCTCAAGCTCCTGTTCCAGCCAGTGGCGACACTCGGGTGTCTGCACCTCGTCGAGCATGGACTCGAGTTGCCTCAACAAGGCTCTGGATGGTTTGGTGGCCAGTTTCGCACTCATCGCCTGCAATCCTCCCTCTGCACACAATCCCGACTTTCAGTATGAACCCGGTGGCGGCAGAGGGGGTAAGGTTTCTAATGATTAAAATCAGATTAGCAGCGTGGTTTTTATGCAATAGGCTGGCTTAGCCCACCAGGTAGGTGCCGGTACCGAAGGCGATATGAGTCCCTTCTTCGTTGTGCAGCTCCATGCGGGCAACCGCGACCTTGCTGCCGGCCCGGATGATGTGGGCGGTGGCGATGAACTCGTTGCCGCGCCCCGGTCGCAGGTAGTCCACCCGCAGATCGATGGTGCCGAGGCGGGAGAAGCGCTCCTTGAGGTAGCTGGGGGAGAAGTCTTCCAGCTCGTCGATGCAGGAGGCGGCGACTATCATGCCGCCGGCCACATCGAGCAGGCTGGCGGTGACGCCGCCGTGCAGGATGTTGTGGAAGGGGTTGCCGATCAGCTTCTCCTCCATCTTGATGCGCAGCTCCACCTTGTCGAAGTCGTAGTGCGTCACCTGCATGCCGATCAGCTTGTTGAACGGCATCCTCTCGGCGAACAGGTTGGCAATGCCACTGAGCGCCATCTTCTTGAGCATCTGTTTCATTCCTTGAGTCCGATCCCTGGCAGTACGACCGAGTAAAAACTCCAGCCAGTCTGCAACACTTCCTTAACAGTCGCAATGGCAGGTTTATTGTGAGCGGCTGCTGCTTTAGAATGGCGACCCCAAAGGAGAGCCCATGACCGCCATTGCCGAAACCCTGCCTGACCCCCAGCCAGAGAATCCGCTTGCCCTGCTGCAGGCGGTGTTCGGCTATCAGCAATTCCGGCCGGGCCAGCTCGAAATCATCGAGCAGATCGTGGCGGGGCGCGATGCGCTGGTGCTCAAGCCCACCGGTGGCGGCAAGTCGCTCTGCTACCAGATCCCGGCGCTGTTGCGGCCCGGGCTCGGGGTAGTGGTCTCTCCCCTCATTTCGCTGATGAAGGATCAGGTGGACAGCCTGCGCGCCAACGGCGTGGCGGCGGTCTACATCAACTCGGCACTGAGCCGGGAGGAGATGATCCAGAATTTTGCCGCCATGCGGCGCGGCGAGATAAAAATCGTCTACGTCTCCCCCGAACGCCTGCTGCAGCACGAGTTCATGGATCGGCTGGCAGAGCTGCCGCTCGGCCTGTTTGCCATCGACGAGGCGCACTGCGTCTCTCAGTGGGGACACGATTTTCGACCGGAATACGCGGCGCTGGGCCGGCTCAAGCAGTGGTTCCCGCAGGTGCCCGTGGTGGCGCTCACCGCCACCGCCGACGAGGCGACCCGCAGCGACATGCTGCATCGGCTGGAACTCCACGACCCCTTTATCCATACCGCCAGCTTCGATCGGCCCAATATCCGCTACAGCCTGGTGGAGAAATTCAAGGCGGCGGAGCAGCTGCTGCGCTATGTGCAGAGCCAGAAGGGCAACTGCGGCATCGTCTACTGCTCCAGCCGCAATCGGGTGGAAGAGGTGGCCGAGCGGCTCTCCCGCCACGGCTGCAAGGCGGCGCCCTATCACGCCGGCCTGCCGCTCGAGCTGCGCCAGCGCACTCAGGAGTCCTTCCTCAAGGACGACATCGAGATAGTGGTGGCGACGGTGGCGTTCGGCATGGGCATCGACAAGCCCAATGTGCGCTTCGTGGTGCACTACGACATCCCCAAGAACATCGAATCCTACTATCAGGAGACCGGCCGGGCCGGCCGCGACGGCACCCCGGCCGAGGCGCTGCTGCTGTACGATCCAGCCGACATCGGCCGGGTGCGCCGGCTGCTCGACAACATCGAAAACCCCCAGCAGTTGCAGGTGGAGCAGTACAAGCTCAACGTGATGGCGGCCTTCGCCGAGGCTCAGACCTGCCGCCGGCAGGTGCTGCTCAACTACTTCGGCGAGTACAACGACAAGCCGTGCGGCAACTGTGACATCTGCCTCGACCCGCCCCAGAGCTACGACGGCACCGAAGATGCCCAGAAGGCGCTCTCCTGCGTCTGGCGGGTGGGGCAGAATTTCGGGGTGGGTTATGTGGTGGAGGTGCTGCGCGGGTCGCTGAACCAGCGCATCAAGGACCACGGCCACGACAAGCTGTCGACCTACGGCATCGGCAAGGATCAGAGCCACGAGTACTGGATGAGCGTGATCCGCCAGCTGATCCACAAGGGGCTGCTGACCCAGAACATCACCCGCAATCTGGTGCTGCAGTTGACCGAGGCGGCCCGTCCCGTGCTGCGCGGCGAGGTGAAACTGGATCTGGCGGTGCCGCGCCTGCAGCCCATCTCCAGCCGCAAGGAGAAGCGCAACGGCCTGCTCGACAACGCCAACTACGACAAGCGGCTGTTCAAGGAGCTGCGCGCCCTGCGCAAGCAGATCGCCGAGGATGAAGAGGTGCCGCCCTATGTGGTGTTCAACGATGCCACCCTGGTCGAGATGGCGCAGCTGATGCCGATGACCGAGGCGGAAATGCTGGCGGTCAACGGCGTGGGTCACCGCAAGCTGGAACGCTTCGGCGAAGCCTTTATGGACCTGATCATCGACTACTGCCGTCGGTAGGAGCTTGGTGAAGCTGCACCGGGCGCGTCGCCAACGGGCGTCCGTCTGCCGGGCGCGCCGGTTATTTGAGGCTGGCGTAATAGGCCGCCAGGTTCTCCATGTCCGCATCGGTGAGTGGCGCCATGAAGGGCACCATCAAGGGCTCCTTGCGGCTGCCATCCTTGAAGGCCTTCAGCTGTTTGACCAGATAGGCGGCGTTTTGTCCCGCCAGATGGGGATAGTTGGGAATAAGAGCCTTGCCTTCGACCCCGTGACAGGCGGCGCAGACGGCGGCCTTGGCTTTGCCTGCCTCGACATCGGCCGCCTGGGCCGGCCCCCACAACAACAGCAACAGGGGCAGGGTGCCCAACCATCTTTGCATCTTCTTCTCCTTGAAATGAAATAGCGCATCGTCCGTTAGCCAGTGCTGGCCGACGGCGGTATAAAGAGTGACACGAGCATACGCAGGGACGAACCGCACCACCATGAAGCTGATCAACACTTTTGCCACCGAACTGCCCTGGGCTTGTGAGCCCGTTGCACCCCAGCCACTGCATGCCCCCGGCCTGCTGCACCTCAACCGTGCGCTGCTCGGCGAGCTGGGGCTGGGGGCGGTGAGCGAGGCCGACTGGCTGGCCTGCTGTGGCCATGGGCAGCCCTTGCCCGGCATGCAGCCGGTGGCCCAGGTCTATGCGGGCCACCAGTTCGGCGGCTACAGCCCGCGTCTTGGCGATGGCCGCGCCCTGCTGCTGGGGGAGCAGCAGGCGCCGGATGGCAGCCGCTGGGATCTGCACCTGAAAGGGGCGGGCAAGACCCCCTTCTCCCGTTTCGGCGATGGCCGCGCCGTGCTCCGTTCCAGCATTCGCGAGTATCTGGCCTCCGAGGCGCTGCATGCCCTCGGCATCCCCACCACCCGGGCCCTGGTGCTGGTGGGCAGCCAGGAGCCGGTCTACCGCGAGCAGGTGGAGACAGGCGCGACCGTGCTGCGTACCGCCCCGAGTCATCTGCGCTTCGGCCACGTCGAGTATTTCGCCTGGAGCGGGCAGGGGGATCGAATCCCGACCCTTATCGACTATCTGCTACGCCACCATTTCCCCGAGCTGGTCGATGGTGCCGAGCTGTTTGCCGAAGTGGTACGCCGCACCGCGCGGCTCATCGCCAAGTGGCAGGCGGCAGGCTTCTGCCACGGGGTGATGAACACCGACAACATGTCGCTGCTCGGACTGACGCTGGATTACGGTCCCTACGGCTTCATCGATGCCTATGTGCCGGACTTTGTTTGCAACCACTCGGATCCGGGCGGTCGCTATGCGCTGGATCAGCAGCCGGCGGTCGGTTACTGGAACTTGCAAAAGCTGGCGCAAGCGCTGGCCGGCCACGTCGATGGGGACGCGCTGGCTGCGGCCCTGGCCCAGTATGAACACCAGTTGATGCTGCACTACTCGGAACTGATGCGCGCCAAACTGGGGCTGGCGGTGTGGGAAGACGACGATCCGGCGCTGTTCCGCGAGCTGTTCCGGCTGCTGACGGAGCACGGAGTGGATTACCACCTGTTCCTGCGTCGTCTCGGTGAGGTGACGCAAGAGGGGGCATGGCCCGCCAGCCTGCTGGCTCTGCTGCCGGATCTTGCCGCCTGGCAAGGGTGGCTTGAGGCCTATCGGGCGCGCCTGGCCCGGGAAGGGAGCGAGGATGGCGTACGCAAGGTGCAGATGGATTCGGTCAACCCCAAGTATGTGCTGCGCAACGCGCTGGCCCAGCGGGTGATCGAGGCTGCCGAGCAGGGCGACATGGCGCCGTTCGAGCGACTGTTTGCGGCCCTGCAGCACCCCTATGATGAGCAACCCGAATACGAGGATCTCGCGACTCCGCAACCGGCATGGTATTGCAGTGGCGAGCTCTCTTGCAGCAGTTGAGGAGCCGCAGATGAACTGGCGTATCGCGCAGACAGACAGGGAGGCCGGGGTGGTGACGCTGGTGAACCCCGCGCTCGATTGGGACAGCTTTCCGACTCTGGCCGAGGCTCTGTTGCAGGAGTGGGAGCTGGTGGTGCTCGAGCGGGAGTGCGGTGCCGATCGTCACAGCTGGTTGCTGGAGTTCGAGGGGAGCCGCTTTCGGCTCGAGTACGAACACTACAGCGGCTGCTGGCTGGCGGCGGAGCTGCCTGTCGATGCCGAGGTGCTGCTCTGGCTGGCCCGTCAGCATCAGGGGTGAGGATGGTATGGCAGCCTCAGCAACCGCATAAGGATTGAACTATCAGTGTGGGGGCGTATAATCTCGCCCCTCAATTATCGCCAATGGTGGCGGTATGGGTTCCCTAACCCCATTAACCAAAAAGGTCACAATATGAATCTGACCCCTGCTCAGCACCAGATGGCGCTGGTGCGCCTCTCGTTGTTCCACATCCTGATCATTGCCAGCAGCAACTACCTGGTGCAGCTGCCGATCACCATCTTCGGCTTCCACACTACCTGGGGTGCCTTCAGCTTCCCGTTCATCTTTCTGGCCACCGACTTGACGGTGCGGATCTTCGGTGCCGGTCTGGCGCGCAAGATCATCCAGACCGTGATGTTGCCGGCGCTGGCCATCTCCTATGCCCTGTCGGTACTGTTCTTCGAGGGTAGCTTCCAGGGCGTCGGCAACCTGGCCGAATTCAATCTCTTTGTTGCCCGGATTGCGTTAGCCAGTTTTATGGCCTATCTGGTGGGTCAGTTCATGGACGTGGTGGTGTTCAACCGGCTGCGGCTGCTGAAAGCCTGGTGGGTGGCACCGGCTGCCTCCACTCTGTTCGGCAACCTGGTGGACACCATCGCTTTCTTCACCATCGCTTTCTGGTGCAGTACGGATCCCTTCATGGCCGAGCACTGGGTCGAGATTGCTACCGTGGACTACGTGTTCAAGCTGCTGATAAGCCTGGGATTGTTTGTGCCGCTCTACGGCGTGCTGCTGCGTTATCTCAGCCGCAAGCTGGTGGGCGAGGCCGGATTGGCCGGCCTACAAACGGCCACGCGACAAGCCTGACGAGATTGACCACCCCCAGGGGTGGTCAATTTTTTTGCATTTTTGGCAAATAAGGGTTGCCAAGTTAAATGAGAATGATTATTGTTAACTTGTTTTCCGGGAAAGACTTCATTCGTTCCAACGTGATGGACTTCTTGTGAAGGCACGACATTGCTCACATTGCTTCCAGTTAAGGGGCCAGTTTTTACTGGCCCTCTTTTTTTGCGTGTTTTCGGCCAGCGACGGGCATAAAAAATGGGAGCCTTGGCTCCCATTTTCACTCTGCTCCGCTTACTCGATGTCGAGTGCATCGGGGGAGAGGATCACCCCTGTGGTATCGGCGTAGAGATGATCGTCCGGCAGGAAGGTGACGCCACCGAAGTTGACCGGCAGATCGGTCTCGCCCACGTCCTTGCTGTCGGCACCCACCGGAATGGCTGCCAGCGCCTGAATGCCGATATCCAAGTCTTCCAGAATGTCGACCTCGCGCACGCAGCCGTAGCAGACGATCCCTTCCCACTCGTTCTCGGCCGCCGTGGTGGCGATCTCGCTGTCGATCAGGGCGCGGCGCATGGAGCCACCGCCATCGATCAGCAACACCCGACCGACGCCGTTCTCTTTGACGAGTTCACGGATCAGGCCGTTTGATTCGAAGCATTTGACTGTGGTGATGACGCCGCCGAACGAGGCGCGGCCGCCGAAGGAGCAGAGCATGGGTTCGAGTACATCCACCATGTCCTGATAGATGTCGCACAGTTCTGAAGTGTTGTATTCCATTGTGTCAAATCCACTGCTGGAAACAGGTGGGATCCAGTATAAGGAGTGGGACCGGCATTTCAATGAATATTCCTTGAACAACAACGGGGATAACGTTTTCCGCATAAGCTCAATGCAGTCCATCCGTGCTTGTGAGAGGTTCATCGTGCTGATCCGTCATAAATTGATCCTGAATACCGCGCTGGTCGCCGTTGCCATGCTGGTATTGAGCGGCCTGTTTCTCTACTCCAACCAGGTGAGTCGCCATTTGACCGAGGCCCAGCGCAACGTGGACGGGCTCGAGATCGCTATGCTCAACCTGCGACGGGCCGAGAAGGATTTCCTGATCCGCAAGGATCCGGCCTTCGTGACCCGCTTCAACGAGGTGCTGGCCAATTTTCACCAGCTCAACCAGACCCTGGGTCAGGATGACAACCTCAGTGCCGTGCAGGGCGAGCTGACCCGGCTGGATCAGCAGATGGGAGCCTATGGCAAGGCCTTCAACGATCTGGTGGCCCAGCAGCAGATCATCGGGCTGGGGCCGGAAGACGGCCTCTACGGGCGTTTGAGAACCGCGGTGCATCAGGTGGAAGAGGGGCTCAAGCAGCTGGATGAACAGGGTCTGCTCATCACCATGTTGCAACTGCGGCGGTCGGAGAAAGACTTCATGCTGCGCTCCGACATCCAGTATCTGGAACGCTTCCAGACCCTGCACAAGGATTTCCAGCAGCGGCTGGCAACCTTGCCGGAGGCTGATCGCGGCAAGCTGGAGCAGGCCAGCGAGCAGTACCGGCAGGACTTCGTCGCACTGGTGCAGGGCATGCAAGTGCTGGGACTGAGTGAAGATGAGGGGCTGCGCAATGAGATGCGGGGCCTGGTGCATCAGACCGAGCAGGGCTTTACCGCCGTCGGCAAGCACATCGCCGACGAGCTGGTACGGCAGACCTCGCGTCTCAATACCCTGATGCTGGTCTGCGGGGGCATCATCATAGTGCTGATCGGCATCATGAGCATACTGCTGGGGCGCAGCATCGACCGCCCCATCTCGCGGGTGAACGACACCGTCAACCGCATCCGGCAAGACAACGACCTGCGCCTCAAGATAGAGCTGCAGGGGGCGGACGAGATGGCCCAGCTGGCAGGCAATCTGGACGTGATGCTGGGGGGCTTTCGCCACCTCATCGGCGACGTGAAGCAGAGCGTGCACACCCTGACCGAGGCGGCGGATCACCTCTCCGGCAACGTCCGCCGCACCAGCGAGGGGGCCGCTCGCCAGCTGCAGGAGACCGACATGGTGGCGACCGCCTCCACCGAGATGGGCTCCACCATAGAGGAGATTGCCCGCAACACCGAGCAGGCCGCCAACAATGCCCAGACCACCAACAACAAGGCGATGGAGGGGCGCAGTGCGGTGGAGAACACCGTCAGCCAGATCCGCTCCCTGGCCGACAACCTGGAGAACTCCTCCCGCGAAGTGGCCCAGCTGCAGCAGGAGAGCGAAACCATCGGCTCTGTGCTGGACGTGATCCGCGGCATCGCCGAGCAGACCAACCTGCTGGCCCTCAACGCGGCCATCGAGGCGGCGCGGGCGGGGGATCAGGGGCGCGGCTTTGCGGTGGTGGCGGACGAGGTGCGCAGCCTCGCCATTCGCACCCAGAAGTCGACCCAGGAGATCGCCGGTATCATCAGCTCGCTGCAGAAGCAGACCGGCAACATAGTGGGCATGATGGCAACCTGCCGCGAGCAGGGCAACAGCAGCTCGGAGCAGGCCAGCATGGCGGGCGAACTGCTGGAGCAGATCACCCAGGACGTCACCCATATCATGGACATGAGCACCCAGATTGCCGCCGCCATCGAGCAGCAGAGCCTGGTGGCCAACGAGGTGAACCGCAACGTCAACAACATCCGCGACATCGCCCAGGAGTCGAGCCTGATGGCGGAGGAGAATGCCAAGTCGAGTCACGGCCTGACCGAGCAGGCCAAGCTGCTCAACCAGGCGGTGGCCAAATACCGGGTGTAGCGGCCGCGCCGAATGAACAAGGGAGCCATAAAGGCTCCCTTTTTATTGCCAAGCGGATTAAAGCAGGAACAGGGTGGCCAGCCCCAGGAAGATGAAGAAGCCGCCGGTGTCGGTGATGGCGGTGATCATCACGCTGGCACCCACTGCCGGGTCGCGGCCCAGCCGGCTCATGGTCATGGGGATGATGACCCCCATCAGTGCCGCCACCAGCAGGTTGAGCATCATGGCGAGCGTCATCACCGCACCCAGCGCCGCATCCTGATAGAGGATGTAGGTGGCCACCCCCATGGTGCCGCCCCACACCAGGCCGTTGATCAGGGCCACCCCCAGCTCGCGCCACAGCAGGAAGGAGACGTTGCCGGTCTGGATATGCTGTAGCGCCAGCGCCCGCACTATCATGGTGATGGTCTGGTTGCCGGTGTTGCCGCCGATGCCGGCGACGATGGGCATCAGCGCCGCCAGCGCCACCAGCTGGGAGATGGTGTGCTCGAACAGACCGATTACCCGCGATGCCACGAAGGCGGTGCAGAGGTTGATGGCGAGCCAGGCCCAGCGGGTCTTGACCGCCTTGGAGACGGGCGCGAACACGTCCTCCTCTTCACTGATCCCCCCCATCCGGCGCAGGTCGGTGTCGCTCTCTTCATAGACCAGGTCCACCACCTCGGCGACGGTGAGCCGGCCCATCAGCTTGCCACGGCCGTCGATGACGGCGGCGGAGACCAGGTCGTCCCGCTCGAAGGTACGGGCGGCGGCTTCATCGTTGTCTTCCGGATCGAAGGTGACCGGATCCTTCTCCATCACGTCGCGCACCAGGGTCTCGGGTTTGTGCAGCAACACTGTGGTGAGCGGCAGCTCCCCCTGCAGCCGGTTGCGCCGGTCGGTGACGAACAGCTTGTCGGTGTTGGCGGGGATCTTGCCGCGCAGGCGCAGGTAGCGCTGCACCGTGGCCAGGCTCACCTCGGCCCGCACCGTGATGAGCTCGAAGTCCATCATGGCGCCGACCGTGTGCTTGCCGTAGCGGATCACCTCCCGCACCCGGTCGCGCTGGGCCGGGGCCATGGAGGTGAGCAGCCGTCCCATCAGGTTGCGGGGCAGGTACTGGCCCAGATAGATCTGATCGTCGATGTCGAGGGTGCGCAGGGCGTGCAGCAGCTCCTTGTCGCTCATGCCGCTGATCAGGCTGTCCCACACCGTTTCCGACGCCTCCACCAGGATCTGGCCGTGCTTCTCCTCGTCCACCTGCTGCCACAGCACGTGACGTTCGTCCGGCGGCAGGGATTCCAGCGCATCGGCGATATCGGCTGCGGGCAGGCTGTTGACCAGCCGGGTGAGTTCGCTGGTCTGATCCCGCAAGGTGGCATCCTGCACCCCTTGCGGGTCGAGCAGGCTGTCGGTGAGGGCATCATCGGCCAGCAGCAGGGTGAGAATGCGTGATCTGTCTTGTTCACGCTGTTTGGCGCTGTTCTTGGCGGGGAGGGACATGAAGCAGAATTCCTGAATTCGGTGGTCCGGCTGACACACCCCATAGGATACCAGACTCAAAACAAGAGGTTATGACAGTAAATGCAGAAAAAGAAACGCCACCCGAGGGTGGCGTTGACATAGATGCCGCGATCAAGCCGAGGCCAGGGCCGCGTCTGCGGCGCCTCCTTGCCCGAACCAGGCAAGCTGGTCCGCCAGGGTCACCACAGATCCCACCATGATGAGGGCCGGGCTCTCGACCCCCACCACCAGCTCGGGCAACTGATCGAGAGTGCCGCGAATGACCCGCTGGCTTGGCTGGGTGCCACGCTCGATCAGCGCCACCGGGGTGTCGCCCGCCTTGCCGTGGGTCAGCAGCTGCTCGCGGATGGTGGCACAGGAGGAGAGCCCCATGTAGAACACCAGGGTCTGCTTGTCTTTGGCCAGCAGCGGCCAGTCGAGATCCTGGGCGCCCCCTTTGCCGTGGGCGGTGACGAAGCGAACGCTCTGGGCGTGGTCGCGGTGGGTCAGCGGAATGCCGGCGTAGGCGGCGCAGCCGCTGGCCGCGGTGATCCCCGGCACCACCTGAAAACCGATGCCGCTGCCCACCAGCGTCTCCAGCTCCTCGCCGCCACGGCCGAAGATGAAGGGGTCACCCCCCTTCAGCCGCACCACCCGCTGGCCCTTCTTCGCCTCGTCCAGCAACAGCTGGTTGATCCCCTCCTGCGGCACGCAGTGATTGCCCGCCTGCTTGCCGACGAAGATGCGCTTGGCATCCCGGCGCACCAGCGCCATCACCTCGTCGGAGACCAGCCGGTCATAGACCACCACGTCCGCCTGCTGCATCTGGCGCAGGGCGTGCAGGGTGAGCAGACCCGGATCGCCGGGGCCTGCCCCCACCAGCACCACCTCGCCACCGCTCTGGCTCTCGTCGGCAAACAGGCTGTCGGCCAGCTGATTGGCAGAGGCGCTATCGCCCCGTGCCAGTGCCTGCCCGAGCCGGTCCGCCCCGAGCAGCCGTTCCCAGAAGCGGCGCCGCTCGCCCATGCTGGCGAAGCGGGCCTTGACCCGCTCCCGCAGGCTGCCGGCGAAGGCCGCGACGGCGCTCAGATGTTGAGGCAGCATGGCTTCGAGTTTCTCTCGCAGCAGCCGGGCCAGCACCGGGGCCTTGCCGCCGGAGGAGATGGCCACCATCAGCGGCGAGCGGTCGATGATCGACGGCATGATGAAGCTGGAGCGTTTCGGGTCATCCACCACGTTGGCGAAGATTCCCGCCTGGTTCGCGCTCTGGTAGACCAGGGCGTTCACCTCGCGCCGATCGGTGGCGGCCACCACCAGCCACTTGCCCGTCAGTTGCTGCGGCGCGAATTCACCGGCCAGCCACTCGATGCTGCCGTTGGCAGCCAGTTCTGCCAGCTCGGGGTCGAGCTCGGGCGCGACCACGGTGAGCTGGGCACTGGCATCCAGCAGCAGGCGCGCCTTGCGCTCCGCTACCTCGCCGCCGCCGACCAGCAGCACGGGTTTGTTGTCGAGTCGGCAAAAGATGGGCAAGTAGTCCATGGGGCCTCCTGATCAGGCGGTTTGGGTCTGGCTGGCAGTGGTGGTGGTCTCGTTCACCGCGACCGGGCGCTCAGCCTTGGGGGTGGCATACCAGTAGCCGAGGCCCATGAAGAGGGCGCCGGAGACGGTGTTGCCCAGGGTCACCCACAGCAGGTTGTGGCCGATACCGCCCAGGGTGTAGGCCTCGGAGTGGGCACCGAACCAGGAGAGAGCGAACAGGGTCATGTTGGCGACCGAGTGCTCGTAGCCGGAGGCGATGAAGGCCAGCAGGCACCACCAGATGGCGATGAACTTGGCGGCACCCTCGGTGCGCAGCGCCATCCAGATGGCGAGGCAGACCAGCCAGTTGCACAGCGCACCCTTCATGAACAGGGTCAACGCCGGTGCCTGGGTCTTGGCCAGCGCCACCTTGTGCGCCAGGCTGCCCGCGTCCGGCAGCAGGCTGCCGCCGTAGGAGTAGATCAGCGCCACCGCGATGGATCCGAGCAGGTTGCCGGCCCAGGTCTGCGGCAGGATGCGCAGCAGATCCCCCATGGAAATCTTGCCGGTCTTCACCCCGAAGGTGAGGAACATGGTGTGGCCGGTGAACAGCTCGGAGCCGGCGATGATGACCAGGGTCAGGGCGATGCCGAAGGTGGCCCCCATCACCAGCGGACGGATGCTCGGATCTACCAGGTTGCCCAGGGTGAAGATGAGGATGATGCCAAGGCCCACATAGGCCCCCGCCATGGCGGAGCTGAGCCAGAAGCCGAGCTTGTCGCTGCGCTCGAAGCGGTTGATGCGGGCCGCGTTGGCGGCGCACTTGTTGATGGTTTCGGTATACATCTTTGGTTCCTTCAAGAGGGCCGCCCGCAGGCAGCCCGAAAGAGAGTGAAATCGGCTTTAGACGGCGACCCAGACCTGCTGGTCGCGTACTTCAACGGGATAGCTTTGCACCGACATGGCGGCGTTCTCGAGGCAGTGGCCGTCGCGCAGGCGGAAGTGCTGCTTCTTGAGCGGGCTGGCGACCCAGAGCTCACCCTCGTGTTCACCTACGATGCCACGCGACAGCACGTTGGCGGCGAAGAAGGGATCTCGGTTGTCGATGGCGAACACCTCGGCGGCCGCGCTCGGGCGGAACAGGGCGATCTGACGCCCCTCGAGCAGGGCGCAGACGCCGGTTCCCGGCAGGATGTCGTTGAGTTGGCAGGCTAATTTCATCATTTGGTCTCCACCTCGATCTGGTAGACGGGGATGCGCTCGGCCGGGGTGGCCGGTCGGTGCTGGTCGCGTTCGCTGACGAACTGAACGTCCGGGTCGCGCTTGTCGCTGTTGATGAAGTGGCTGAAACGCTTGAGCGCTTCCTCTTCATTGAGGGTGCGCGACCATTCGCACTCGTAGCTGTCGATAAGGCGTTGGATATCGCGCTCCAGCGTCTCGGCCAGCCCCAGCTTGTCGTCGACGATCACTTCGCGCAGGTAGTCGACGCCCCCTTCCAGATTGCCGAGCCAGACCGAAGTGCGCTGCAGTTTGTCGGCGCTGGTGACGTAGAACATCATGAAACGGTCGATCAGCTTGATCAGGGTCTCGCGGTCGAGGTCAGACGCCAGCAGATCGGCGTGGCGCGGTTTCATGCCGCCGTTGCCGCCCACATAGAGGTTCCAGCCCGCATCGGTGGCGATGATGCCAACGTCCTTGCCCTGGGCTTCCGCACATTCACGGGTACAGCCGGAGACGCCGAACTTCATCTTGTGGGGGGTGCGAATGCCCTTGTAGCGGTTCTCGAGGAAGACCCCGAGGCCGACGCTGTCCTGCACGCCGAAGCGGCACCAGGTGCTGCCGACGCAGGTCTTGGCCATGCGCAGCGCCTTGGCGTAGGCCTGACCGGTCTCGAAGCCTGCCGCCAGCAGCTTGCGCCAGATGGCGGGCAGATCATCCTTCTGGGCCCCGAACAGGCCGATGCGCTGGGCGCCGGTGATCTTGGTGTAGAGCTTGTAGTCGCGGGCCACTTCAGCCACCGCCAGCAGCCCTGCCGGGGTCACTTCACCGCCGGCCATGCGCGGGATGACGGAGTAGCTGCCGTCCTTTTGCATGTTGCCGAGGAAGATGTCGTTGGTGTCCTGCAGCTGGGTGTTGAGCGGGCTCAGCACATAGTCGTTCCAGCAGGAGGCGAGGATGGAGCCGACGGTCGGTTTGCACACCTCGCAGCCATGGCCGTGACCGTGCTTGGCCAGCAGCTCGTCGAAGCTCTTGATCTCCTCCACCTTGACCAGGTGGAACAGCTCCTGACGGGAGTAGGGGAAGTGGCCGCAGAGGTGGTTGTTGACCTCGATGCCTTGCTTCACCAGCTCGGCGTTGAGCACCTGGCTGATGAGCGGCACGCAGCCGCCACAGCCGGTACCAGCCTTGGTGTGCTGCTTGATGGCGGCCAGCGTGGTGTGACCCTCGGCCACCGCCTTGGCGATGTCGCCCTTGGAGACGTCAAAGCAGGAGCAGATCTGGGCACTTTCCGGCAGGGCATCCACCCCCAGGGTCGGCTTGGCCCCGGCGTAGGCGGGCAGGATCAGGGTGTCCGGGTGGCTCGGCAGCGGCAGGGCGTTGAGCATCATCTGCAGCAGGTTGCCGTAATCTTCCACGTCACCCACCAGCACGGCGCCGAGCAATCGGCTGTTGTCTTCGCTCACCACTATCTTCTTGTAGACGCCGGCCTGGTCATCCTGAAACACATAGCTGTGGCTGCCCGGGGTGCGGCCGTGGGCATCACCGATGGAGCCGACGGAGACACCGAGCAGCTTGAGCTTGGCGCTCATGTCCGCCCCCTCAAAGCGGCTGTCGCCGCCGAGCAGATGGTCGACGGTGATCTGGGCCATCTTGTAGCCCGGCGCCACCAGCCCGAAGAAGCGGCCCTGCCAGGCGGCGCACTCGCCGATGGCATAGATGTCGGGGTCGGAGGTGAGGCAGTGATCGTCGATCAGCACGCCGCCACGGTCGGCAATGGCCAGTTCACAGTAACGGCCCAAGGTATCCTGCGGGCGGATGCCGGTGGAGAAGACGACCACGTCTACTTCCAGCTGGCTGCCGTCGGCGAAGGCGAGGCGGTGCTGGGCGTCGCGGCCGCCGTGCATCAGGATCTCGCTGGTGCTCTTGCTGGTGTGCACCTGCACGCCCATGGATTCAATCTTGCGGCGCAGCAGCTGGCCACCCTGACCGTCGAGCTGCTCGGCCATCAGCACCGGAGCAAACTCCACCACGTGGGTCTCGAGACCCAGTGCCTTGAGGGCACCGGCGGCTTCGAGGCCAAGCAGGCCGCCCCCGATCACCACCCCGCTCTTGCCGCTCTTGGCGGCGCTGCGGATGGCTTTCAGATCCTCGATGGTGCGATAGACGAAGCACTCGTGGTGCTGGCTGCCCTGGATGGGCGGCACCCAGGGGTAGGAACCGGTGGCCAGCACCAGCTTGTCGTACTCGACCACAGTGCCCTTGTTGGAGTGCACTTCGCGGTTGGCCCTGTCGATTTTTTTCACCGCTTCGCCGAGCAGCAGGCGGATGCCGTGCTTGTCGTAGAAGCCGGGTTTGACGAGGGAGAGATCTTCGCTGGTGTGATGGGAGAAGTAGGAGGAGAGATGGACGCGATCGTAGGCGGGACGGGGTTCTGCACCGAAGACGGTGATCTCGTAGCGGCCCGGGTCGGCCCGCTCGATCAGCTCTTCGATGAAGCGGTGCCCCACCATGCCGTTGCCCACAACGACCAGTCTGACTTTGCTCATAGTTGCCTCAAGTTTGGAGTAATAAAACATCATTCTGAGGCTAGGCTACCCAGTCGGCAGGGGCAGACGATTGATGCAAATCAAGTGTCTATTTATATATCCCCTCAGGGGTAATTCCTGATAATTCAAAGCTATACATAAATGGGTATACCAGTAGTGCAATTGGTGGCGGAATGCGGATCGGGACCACAGCAGCAGGGGCGGCCTGGCTGACCACGTAAAGCAATGCCCGTACCGCCAAAAGACGTGAAAGATTCCTTCATTGGCAGTTTGGCAAGACGAGGGGCCTACGGCAGGGGGTGGTAGGGGCGCTGGGCGCAGATGTCGCGGATGAGGGTGCGCAGCCAGCGGTGGGCCGGATCCGCGTCCAGCCGGGGATGCCAGAGCAGGGCGACCCGGATCCCGGGCAGGGTGAAGGGCAGGGGCCGTGCAACCAGATCGCCCAGCAGGGCGGCGCAGTGATGCTCCGGCACCGTGGCCACCAGATCGCTGCCGCGCACCAGCGTCAGCGCGGTGGCAAAGCCGGGTACCAGGGTGGCGACGGGGCGCGTCAGTCCCAGCTTGGCCAGCGCCTCATCGACCGGGCTGTGGGGCTGGCCGCGGCGGGACACCAGCACGTGGCGTGCCTCGGCGTAGCGGCTGGCGGTCAGCGGGCCGTCGCACAGTGGATGGCCCGGGCGCAGCACGGCGACGAAGTGGTCCTGAAACAGCGCCTGGGTACGCAACTCGGGCGCCGTGGTGGCGCTGATGACCCCGGTCTCGAAATCCAGCTCGCCGCTGCGCAGGGGGCCGCTCTCCTTGTCGGGTTTGGCCAGAAAGTGGAGCCGCACCCCCGGCGCTTCGGCGGCGAGCCGGCTCAGCAGGGTTGCGCCGAACAGTTCCACCAGCCCCTCGCTGGCGCGCAGGGTGAAGGTGCGCTCCAGCCGCGCCGGGTCGACCTCCAGCCGTGGGCGCAGCACCTCCTCGGCTTCCTGCACCAGCCGGCCGACCTGCTCGCGCAGCAGCAACGCCCTGGGAGTGGGTACCAGGCCGCGGCCGGCCCGCACCAGCAGCGGGTCGCCGGTGGTCTCCCGCAGCCTGGCCAGGGCCCGGCTCATGGCGGAGGGGCTCAAGCCCAGTCGCCTGGCCGCGCCCGCCACGCTGCCTTCGTCCAGCAGGGCATCCAGGGTGATCAGCAGGTTGAGGTCGGGAGTGCTCATGTGCATGCCTTCATCGAGGTGGGTGCAAGGGGCCAGCTTCATCATACCCGAGAATGGACTCCCTCATATGGCGTCCAGTGCATTGATAAGCTGCAACTGGTGCGTCTTCCGCCTGTTCACCGGCCCCACTAGCCTTGTTGTCATCACCCCCTTGTGGAGCCCGGATCATGTCACCCTTCACCCACGTTTTACCTCCCGCTGCGCGCCGCCTCGGTCTGCTGGCGCTTGGCCTCGCCACCCTGTTGCCCATGTTGGCGGGGAGCATGGCCAGCATGCTGCTGCCGGCACTGGGCGCGGACTTTGCCGTTCCCTTCGCCAGCTTGCAGTGGGTGCTGGTGGCCTATCTGCTTGGGCTCACCTGCCTGACGGTGGTGGCGGGCCGGCTGGGGGACAGGTTCGGCCGGCGCCGCCTGCTGCTCTGGGGCATAGGGCTGTTTGTGCTGGCCAGCCTGCTCTGCGCGCTGGCCCCGACCATCGGCTGGCTGCTCGCCGCCCGGGTGCTGCAGGGGGCGGGAGCGGCCTGCATGCTGGTGCTGTCGCTGGCCATGGTGGGCCAGCTGGTGTCGCCGGCCCGGCGTGGCCGGGGCATGGGGTTGCTCGGTACCCTCTCGGCCTGTGGCACGGCCCTCGGCCCCTCGTTTGGCGGTCTGCTGCTGGATATTGCCGGCTGGCAGCCGGCCTTTCTCGCGCTGCTGCCGATCGGCCTGCTGGCGCTGGTCTGTGGCCTGTTCGGTCTGCCTCGGGATGCGGCGTACACAGAGGGGGAGAGGCTCAATCTGGCGAGTCTGTCGCTCTTGCTGGTGGCGCTGCTCTGCTACGGGCTGGCCCTCATCTCGACGGCGGCGCTGGCCCTCTGGCTGGGGGGCGGGGCGCTGCTGGCCACCGCCTGGCTGGTGCGCAGCGAGCTGGGTACTGCTGCCCCCCTGTTGCCGCTGGCGCTGCTGGGTACCCGTCGGCTGCGCGGTGGTCTGGCGGCCAGTGCACTGGTGGCCGGCATCATGGTGCTGACCCTGCTGATCGGCCCCTTCTATCTGCCGGGGGCATTCGGGCTCGACCCGCTCACCAGCGGCTTGCTCATCTCGGGCGGGCCCCTGCTGGCGGCACTGACCGGGCTGCCCGCCGGCTGGCTGGTGGACAGGGTCGGCGCCATCACAGTGGTGCGGCTGGGCTTGCTGCTGATGAGCTGCGCCGTGGCCTTGCTGGCGGTGCTCAGCCCAGCCCTTGGCCCGCTCGGCTATCTGCTGCCGATCCTGTTGCTGACCGCCGGCTATGCCCTGTTTCAGACCGCCAACAACAGCGCCGTGATCGGTGGCAGCGGCGGACTGGCCCGCGGTGCCGTGGCCGGGTTGCTGACCCTGGCGCGCAATCTGGGTCAGCTGATGGGGGCGGCCGGGCTCGGCGCCCTGTTTGCCGGCCTGGCGGGAGGGGGCGATCCGGCCGTCGCCAGTGCCAGCGAGCTGCACCTCGCCATGCAGGCCAGCTTCGCCCTGAGCGGCGTGTTGTTGCTGGCCGCGCTCTGGCTGGCGGGAAGAGACCTGTGCAGTGTGCCAGGCGATGCGACCCGGGCAGGCTGTGAGTCGGGAGGGGGCTGAAAACAAAGACGCCTCCACAGGGGAGGCGTCTTGCTATGAGATTGAGCTGTTCGCTTACAGGATATTAAACCGCTCAGCTCTTCGTTCTCGATTTACAGGATATTAAACCGCTCAGCTCCTCGTTCTCGATTTACAGGATAAAGCGGCTCAGATCCTCGTCTTCAATCAGTTTGCCGAGGTGGGCGTTGACGTAGTCGGTGTCGATGACGAAGGTCTCGCCGGACTTCTCGGAGGCGTCGTAGGAGATGTCTTCCATCAGGCGCTCCATCACGGTGTGCAGGCGGCGGGCACCGATGTTTTCGGTGCGCTCGTTGACCTGCCAGGCCGCTTCGGCCAGACGGCGGATGCCATCCTTGGTGAACTCGATCTTGACCCCTTCGGTGGCCATCAGCGCCTGGTACTGATCGGTCAGCGAGGCGTTCGGCTCGGTCAGGATCCGCTCGAAGTCATCGGTGGTCAGCGCGGTCAGCTCGACCCGGATCGGCAGGCGGCCCTGCAGCTCGGGGATAAGATCTGACGGCTTGGCGATCTGGAAGGCGCCGGAGGCGACAAACAGGATGTGGTCGGTCTTGACCATGCCGTGCTTGGTGTTGACGGTGCAGCCCTCGACCAGCGGCAGCAAGTCGCGCTGTACCCCTTCACGGGAGACGTCGGGGCCTGAGCTCTCGCCGCGCTTGCAGATCTTGTCGATCTCGTCGAGGAAGACGATGCCGTTGTTCTCGACCGCGGCGATGGCTTTCTGCTTCAGCTCTTCCGGATTGACCAGGCGGGCCGCTTCCTCTTCGATCAGCGCCTTCATGGCCTCTTTGACCTTGATCTTGCGCTTCTTCTTCTGGTTCTGGCCCAGGTTCTGGAACAGCCCCTGCAACTGGTTGGCCATCTCTTCCATGCCCGGCGGGGTCATGATTTCGACGCCCATCGGGGAGGCGGAGAGCTCCAGTTCGATCTCCTTGTCATCCAGCTGACCTTCCCGCAGTTTCTTGCGGAAGATCTGGCGGGTGTTGGAGTTGTCGGCTTTCTCTTCCTCGCCCCAGCTGTTGCGCGGGTTGGGCAGCAGGGCGTCGAGGATGCGCTCTTCGGCGGCTTCCTCGGCGCGGTATTTCATCTTCTCCATCTCGGTTTCGCGCACCAGCTTGATGGCGGCATCGGTCAGATCGCGGATGATGCTGTCCACTTCCTTGCCGACATAGCCCACTTCGGTGAACTTGGTCGCTTCCACCTTGATGAAGGGGGCGTTGGCCAGCTTGGCCAGACGACGGGCGATCTCGGTCTTGCCGACGCCGGTCGGGCCGATCATCAGGATGTTTTTCGGGGTCACTTCATGGCGCATCTCTTCATCGAGTTGCATCCGGCGCCAGCGGTTGCGCAGGGCGACGGCGACCGCGCGCTTGGCATCGGCCTGGCCGATGATGTGACGATCCAGCTCGTGGACGATTTCTCTCGGGGTCATCTCGGACATGATGGCGTTCCTGTATCCGGGGCGGGCAGGGCCCACCCCTTGGAAAATGGGGTTTGGCTGGCGGCCTTATTTGGCGGCCCTATTTCGCCGACTTATTTAGCTGAATAATCCAGCACTTCGATGGTGTGGTTGCCATTGGTGAACACACAGATGTCGCCCGCAATCTTGAGGGACTTCTCGACGATGCTCTTGGCATCGAGCTCGGTGTTCTCCAGCAGGGCGATGGCGGCGGACTGGGCAAAGTTGCCGCCGCTGCCGATGGCGATGAGATCGTGTTCCGGCTGCACCACGTCACCGTTGCCGGTGATGATGAAGGATTTGTGCTCGTCGGCGACGGCCAGCAGGGCCTCGAGGCGGCGCAGGGCGCGATCGGTGCGCCAGTCCTTGGCCAGCGCCACGGCGGCGCGCTCCAGGTTGCCCTGATGGGCCTGCAGTTTGGCTTCGAAGCGCTCGAGCAGGGTGAAGGCGTCGGCAGTACCGCCGGCGAAACCAGCCAGTACCTTGCCGTTGTAGAGGCGATGAACCTTGCGGGCGTTGCCCTTCATGACGGTGTTGCCAAGGGAAACCTGGCCATCGCCACCGATGACGACCTGACCGTTGCGGCGAACTGAAACTATGGTAGTCACTTTACTTACCTCGCTTGAGCCGAATGACGGCCTGACTGTGCATGGCAAGAAAGATGGGGATGGCAAACCGGCTTTTCAAGCCTGCGGTGTGGCGAGACCAACGGGGTGAGAGAGGAGCGGTGGCAAGTGGCACCAAAAGAAACAGGGCCGGGTGTTGCCACCCGGCCCTGTGGTATGGACGCGGCGATCAGCCCTTCTTGGGGATGCAGCCGCTGATGCCGGAGCCCTGCAGCTTGCGGTTGGCCGCATCGGCCGCCGCCTTGCCGCTGAAGGGACCGACCATCACCTTGTAGACGGCGCCACCGGCCCCGTTGACCACCTGCAGGCTGGAAGAGAGCCCGGCGGTGAAGGCGATACGCGCCTTGAGCGATTCGGCGGAATCCTGCGAGCGCAGCGCGGCGCACTGCATCATGTAGCGTTCGTTGTCGGCCGTCGCGGGCGGGGTCGCCGCCTTGGCCTTGGCGGCCTCGGCCCGTTCCCGCTCCAGTTCGGCGCGCAGCTCCCGCTCCATCCGATCCCGTTCGGCCTTGCGGTCGATCACCTGCTCCTGGGCACTGGTCACCGGTGCGCCGGTGGCCGGCTTGGCCGGTTGTACCGGTTGCGGCTTGTAGGGCTGCACTTGACCGATGGGGGTACCCGGCTGAGGAATGTCGGTCGGCACCGGTTGCGGCAGCTTCTCCGGCTGCAGGGTCATGGTTTCCGCCGGCGGTGGTGGCAGCACGCCCGGCTGGGGCGGCGGCTCGGTGATATCGACCTGCTTGTTCTCCAGCCGTTCGATATAGCTCCACTTCTCCTGCGGCAGACCGTTGTTCTGTGCCTTGGGCTTGTTGGCTTTCACCTGCTCTTCGATGGTCGGGGCATCATGACCCTTGCCACTGATGGTGTAGAGGAAGCCGCCGAACCCTGCCAGCAGCGCCCCGGCCAGCAGGGCCGGGATAACAGGAAAGCGGCGAGGTGCCGCTTTCTTGGTGTTGCGACCACCCGCCCGACGTCGCGGGCGGCTGCCGACATAATCCCGGGTCGCCATCTATTACATGCGCTCCAGGGTGTGGATGCCCAGTACGCCCAGACCCAGCTTGAGGACCTTGGCGGTGGCGGCGCACAGCAGCAGACGGCTCTGACGGGTCGCTTCGTCGACGCCATCCTTGTTGATCGGGCAGGCTTCGTAGAAGGTCATGAAGTTGCCGGACAGCTCGTACAGATAGGTACAGAGCAGGTGCGGCATGCCCTTGTCCGCCACGCCGTTGACCGCGTCGGAGAACTGGATCAGCTTCTGGGCCAGCACCTCTTCCGCTTCCTCGCTGAGGATCACATGACCGCTCAGGGTGTCGGCATCGACGCCGGCCTTGCGGAAGATGGACTGGATACGGGTGTAGGCGTACTGCAGGTACGGCGCCGTGTTGCCTTCAAAGGAGAGCATCAGATCCCAGTCGAAGATGTAGTCGGTGGTACGGTTCTTGGAGAGATCCGCATACTTGACCGCGCCCATGGCGATGGCGTGCACCACCTGGGCCTTCTCTTCGGCGGAGAGGTCGCTGTTGCGGCTCTCCAGCAGGGCGCTGGCGCGCTCTTCGGCTTCGTTCAGCAGTTCGACCAGCTTGACGGTACCGCCGGAACGGGTCTTGTAGGGACGGCCGTCCTTGCCCAGCATCATGCCGAAGGCGTGGTGCTCGAGCGGTACGGATTCCGGCACATAGCCCGCCTTGCGGGTGATGGTCCAGGCCTGCATCAGGTGCTGGTGCTGACGGGAGTCGATGAAGTACATCACCCGGTCGGCGCCCAGGGTTTCGTAACGGTATTTGGCACAGGCGATGTCGGTGGTGGTGTAGAGGAAACCGCCATCGCTCTTCTGGATGATGACGCCCATGGGCTCGCCATCCTTGTTCTTGTACTCGTCCAGGAAGACGACGGTGGCGCCTTCGCTCTCGACCGCCAGGCCGCGCGCTTTCAGATCGGCGACGATCTCCGGCAGCATGTCGTTGTACATGGACTCGCCCATGATGTCCTTGTTGGTCAGGGAGACATTCAGGCGGTCGTAGTTGCGCTGGTTCTGCTCCATGGTCATGTCGACCAGCTTCTTCCACATGGTGCGGCAGTACTCATCGCCGCCCTGCAGCTTGACCACGTAGTTGCGCGCGCGCTCGGCGAAGGCTTCGTCTTCGTCGTAGTGGCGCTTGGCCTGGGTGTAGAAGGCTTCCAGATCGCGCAGCTCCATGTCGGAGGCGTGCTCGTTGGCCATCTTCTCCAGATAGGCGATCAGCATGCCGAACTGGGTACCCCAGTCGCCGATGTGGTTGGCACGCACCACCTTGTGGCCGAGGAACTCCAGCGCGCGGGCGGCCACGTCACCGAGGACGGTGGAACGAATGTGGTGCACCGCCATCTCCTTGGCCACGTTGGGGGCGGAGTAGTCCACCACCACGGTCTGCGGCACCGGCAGCTTCACGTTGGCGTTGGCAGAGGCGACCATGGCCTCCACCTGACCAGCCAGCCAGCTCGGGTCGAAGAAGAAGTTGATGAAGCCGGGGCCGGCGATCTCGACCTTGGCGATCAGATCGGAGGCGGGCAGGTGCTCGATGATGGCAGCGGCCAGCTCACGGGGATTCTTGCGGGCCGGTTTGGCCAGCAGCATGGCCAGGTTGGTGGCCAGGTCGCCGTGAGCCTTCTCCTTGCATCGGTCTACTTGCACGCGGGCTTCCAGGTCCGCCGGCAGGACGCCTGCTGACTTCAGATTGGCTACCGTTTGTTCAAGTAGATGATGAATATGCTCTTTCATAACTGACCACCAAGGTTGCGCGTCGAAAAATGACTGATATATAAGGGCGTGAATTTTACCCGCATCGGCCCGAGAAAACTATAGGGACGGCCCGCCGGAGTTGGACGGGCGGATATTTCACTGCATTTGGCACCGTAATCCAGAATATTGGACGGAAATTGTGGTGCTTATCCATTTCTACTGCATATCGAAGCGGCTTGTCCAGGCTATTTTCCCCTGATTGTTAAGGGGTTTTTTATTCCAACTCGTTCTGAATGATCTGCCCCGTCGGCACGGTCGTATCAACAGGGACCTTTTACCGAGGAATCTGTCGATGAAACTGGCGCTGTTTCCCCTCTCGGCCCATTTGCTGCCCGGTGGCATCATGCCGCTGCGCATCTTCGAGCCCAGATACCAGCGCATGATCGCCCAGGCGGGAGATCAGGGCTTCGCCCTCTGCATGCTGGATCCCCGCCAGCCCGATGCGCTGCGCAACATGTACCCCATCGCCACCCGGGTGCGGATCGTCGACTTCGATCAACTGCCGGACGGTCTGCTCGGCATCACAGTGCTCGGCATGGAGCGGGTCAGGATCACCGATCTGTGGCAGGAGGCAGACGGCTTGCGGATCGGGGAGGTGGAGCAGTTGCCCCCCTGGCGTACCGGCCGGCTCAATGCCGACCAGCACTCGCTGGCCAGGGCGCTGCAGGAGGTGTTCGAGGACTACCCGGAATACGCGGCCCTCTATCGCAACCCCGACTGGGGCGATGCCAGCTGGGTGGCCCAGCGCTGGCTGGAGGTGCTGCCGATCCCGGTGGAGCAGAAGCAGTGGCTGGTGGCGGCGGAAGACAACCAGCCGGCGCTCTCCCTGCTGAGCGGGTTGCTGGTCGCTAGCCACTGAGCCCTCTTTGATACGGCACCGGTGATCCTTTTGCCGCGGCGCACGTATTGGCACTCATCACCCTCTTCAAGGTACGGCGCCATGGCATATACTGGCCAATCACAATCGACTCCGCACAGGATATCGCCCCCTATGGATGACCCCGCCGGCGATCTGAAATCCCTGCTGGTGCGGGTGGCCGAGCATGGCGACAAGGCCGCCTTCGCCACCCTGTTCCAGCACTTTGCCCCGCGCATCCGCAGCTACGGGCTGCGCCACCTCGGCAGCGAGGCCAACGCCATGGAGCTGGTGCAGGAGACCATGCTGCTGGTGTGGCAGAAGGCCCGGCTCTATCACCCCGACAAGGGGGCTGCCACCACCTGGATCTACACCGTGATGCGCAATCAGGGCTTCGATATGCTGCGCCGGCGCCGCGCCAGCAAGGAAGAGCTGTGTGCCGAGGAGCTGTGGCCCATGCTGGAGTTCAGGGCGGAAGAGGAGCACCTGAGCGGCGGCGAAGACGCCGTGCTGACCCGCCAGATGGCCCATTACGTCGGCACCCTGCCGGAACCGCAGCAGCAGGTGGTGCGCGGCATCTACCTGCAGGAGCTCTCCCAGCAGGAGCTGGCAGACCGGCTCGGCGTGCCGCTCGGCACCATCAAATCCCGCCTCAGACTGGCATTACAAAAATTGAAGGAACAAGTGGAGCAAGGCCATGATTAAAGCCCATCCCGTTCAGGCCATGTTGCGCGCCTTTGCCGCCGACGAACTGCCCCTGCCGCTGGCCGTCGGCGTTTCCGCTCACTGCGAGCTCTGCCCCGATTGCGCGGCCCGGCTGCGGGCCTGCGAAGAGGAGCTGGCCCGGCAATACCTGGCGCCGGCCGAAGAGTGCGAGCCGCTGCCGGCGGCGTTCGATGCCATGCTGGCCGGCATCCTGCAGCAGCCGGTGGCCAGTGCCGCCGCGCTGAGTCAGTCGGCGGCGGTCCAGCCTGAGCTGCAGGTGGCGGGCCAGTCGTACCGGTTGCCGCGGGTGCTGGCCCGTCACCACGCCCCCAGCTGGCGCCACATCGGCGCCATCCGGCAGGTGAGCCTGCCGCTCGACGAGCAGGGGGCCCGCGCCAGCCTGCTGCACATCGAGGCGGGCGGCCGCATCCCGGAGCACACCCACAAGGGCTATGAGCTGACCCTGCTGCTGGCAGGCACCATCGAAGATGGCGACACCCGCTATCAGGCGGGGGACTTCATCTGGCGTGATGCCAGCCACGCCCACAGTCCGCACACCCCGGACGGCTGCCTCTGCTACACGGTGCAGGACGCGCCGGTCCAGTTCACCAAGGGGCTGTCGCGGCTGCTCAACGGCATCAGCCATCGCCTCTACTGAGCCATGGCGGCAATAAAAAAGGGACCCTCGAGGTCCCTTTTTGCATGGTGTCGCGGCCGGATCAGGCGACGAACACCAGATAGACGGCGAAGGCCACCACGAAGCGGTAGATGGCGAACGGGATGAAGTCGAGGCGACGGATCAGCGCCAGGAAGGTCTTGATGGCGATCATGGCCACCACGAAGGCGGTGATGAAACCCACCGCGAACATGGGGAAGTCGGCCATGGAGAGCAGATCCCGGCTCTTGTAGAGATCCAGCCCGCTGGCCGCCACCATCATGGGCACCGCCAGGATGAAGGAGAACTCGGCCGCCGCCTGACGGCTGATCCCCATCAGCATGCCGCCGCTGATGGTGGCACCGGAGCGGGAGAAACCGGGCCAGAGCGCCAGGCACTGGAACAGACCGATGCCGAGCGCCTGCTTGTAGCTGATGTCGTCCAGGGTTTCGGAGCGCACTGCCGGGCGGAACTTCTCGGCGATGATCAGCAGGATGCCGCCGGCCACCAGGGCGTACATCACGGTTTGCGGGCCGAACAGATGAGCCTTGATCCAGCTGTGGATTGCGAGGCCGATGATCACGGCGGGCAGCATGCCGAGGATGATGTGCACCAGCGAGAGGGTGGCGTGTCCCTGCGCCGGTTTCTGGCCGAAGTGGATGCCGATCAGGCCAAACAGGCGGCGCCAGAACACGGCGACCACCGCCAGGATGGAGCCCATCTGGATCACCACTTCGAAGGTGGCAGCCTTGGGTCCGTCGAAGCCAAGCAGGTGGCCGACGATGATCATGTGGCCGGTGGAGGAGACGGGGAGGAACTCGGTCAGGCCCTCCACTATGCCCAGCACGAAGGCGACAAACAGGGCGTAAGACTCTGTCATGTTTCAGATCTCTTGATTATTGGTCCGGATGAAGTCGGCCCCGAGCCGAGCCAGGGGCGACCAATGATGGAGGAAAATCGGGCGGGCAACCAGTGAATATTGTGTCGGTGGCAGGCCCCGCCGACGGGATCGACGGCGGGGCCATGGGTTTTCGTTCGGGTCAGATTTGTTCGCTGTCGGCATCGGCCCCGATCAGGCGGTGCCCTGGCTGGCCAGGATCCCCTCGATTTGCTGCAGCAGCGCCGCATCCAGCGGGGGTTTGGCCTGGGCTTCCACCGCGCTGACAATCTGCTGCGGGCTGCTGGCACCGATCAGGGCGCAGCTCACCACAGAGTCGCGCAGGACCCACTGCAGCGCCAGTTGCGACAGCGGTTGGCCCCGCTGCTGCGCCAGCGCATGCAGGGCACGGATGGTGGCCAGCTTGCCGGCGGTGATCTGTTCGGGCTTGAGGAAGGGGCTGGCACTGGCGGCGCGCGAATCCGCTGGAATGCCGGCCAGGTAGCGATCGCTCAGCAGCCCGCCGGCCAGCGGGGAGAAGGCGACCACCCCCATGCCGTGTTCGCGGCAGGCCGGCAGGGTTTCGGCTTCAATATCGCGCTGGAACAGGGAGTATTTGAGCTGATTGACCAGACAGGGGGTGCCCAGCTCCGCCAGCCGGGCGGCGGCCTGCGCGGCGAGCGGGGCCGGGTAGTTGGAGAGGCCGACGTAGAGCGCCTTGCCCTGACGTACCATCAGGGCCAGCGCCTGACAGGTCTCTTCCAGCGGGGTGCGAGGATCCGGCCTGTGGTGATAGAAGATGTCCACGTAGTCGAGGCCGAGTCGGCGCAGGCTCTGGTGCAGGCTGGCAAACAGGTATTTGGCGCTGCCGCCATCGCCGTAGGGGCCATCCCACATGATGTACCCCGCCTTGCTGGCGATGATGAGCTCGTCTCGATAGGGGGCCAGGCTACCCTTGAGCAGCTTGCCGAAGGTGATCTCGGCCGACCCCGGCGGCGGCCCGTAGTTGTTGGCCAGGTCGAAGTGGGTGATGCCCAGATCGAACGCCTGGTGCACCATGGTTTTTGCGGTGGCGGGATCGCACTCGGCGCCGAAGTTGTGCCAGAGGCCGAGACCGATGCCGGGCAGGCGCAGGCCGTGGCGACCGGCGGGTCGATAGGGCTGGCGCTGATAGCGGTCGGGGGCGGCGAGGTAGTGATCATCCATAACGACTCCTTGCGTGGACTTGTGTGCGAGCGGATGTGACGGGTGACCCCGCGCCCTCTTCATCCGCCATATCGGCGTGGGGAAGATCGCGCGGGGCCAGCGTGTAGCCAGAGTGCCGCGAAACGGTGACGCCGCCCCGGCCGCGCCTGTGGTAGTCAGCGCAGGCTTGGCGGAGGGCGCCGGGTCAGCCGGCGGCGATAAAGCGATAACGGGTCTGGTGGCGATAGGTCTGCCCCGGCAACAGCCAGGGATCCCCCAGCTCGGGCCGGTTGGGGCTGTCCGGCAGCTGCTGGGCCTCCAGACAGAAGCCGGCGTGATCCTGATGGAGTCGGCCATCGCATGCCGGCGTATTGGCCAGCCAGTTGCCGGTGTAGAACTGCAGCGAGGGCTGGTTGGTGTAGACCTCCATCGCCAGCTGGCGATCCCCCGCGACCACCCGTGCCGCCCATTCGGCACTCGGCCCGTTGAGCACGAAGGCGTGGTCATACCCCTTGGCCTGTTGCTGCTGAGGGTGGCTCAGCCAATCTTGTCCGATAAGGCGCTCGTGGCGCAGATCGAACGGCCCTTCCACCGGTGCGATCGCGAGTGGCAGCCCGCTTTGGTCGGTCGGCAGGAAACGGTCGGCATTGAGGCGGATGAGGTGGTCGCGCACATCGCCGCCGGTGGCTTGCCCATCGAGATTGAAGTAGGTGTGGCTGGTGAGGCTGACCGGGGTGGCGGCATCCGTGCTGGCGACGAAATCCACCACCAGATCGCATTGCTCCAGCCGGTACTCCAGCGTGACCCGCAGGTTGCCGGGAAAGCCCTGATCCCCCGCCCGGGAGAGCAGGGTCAGTCTGACCCGGTCCGCCTCCCGCTCCTTGATCTGCCAGTGCTGGCGATGAAACCCCGCCCGCCCGCCGTGCAGGCAGTGGGGCGACTGGTTGGCATCCAGCGGCCAACGCTGGCCATCGCGCAGCAGCTCGGCGTTGCCGATGCGGTTGGCAAAGCGCCCCGCTACCGCCCCCAGCCACACCTGCTGAACGGGGTAGGCCTCATCGGCGCAGCCCAGCAACACTTCGCGGCGCCCGCCCGCCACCGGCAGGGTGAGGGAGGTGAGGGTGGCGCCGAAATCGAGGCCGCGCAGGCGCAGCCCCTCCTCGCTTTCAAGCTCGAACGGGATCATGGCATCGCTCATAGTCTGCCTGCACCTGTGTTGCCGATCCGGCAGACGTCGCCGTCGGTCTGCATCATCAATGGGCTCATAGTTTTCCTGCCCCTGCGCTGGCGCGGCAGACGTAGCTGTCGGCCTTGAGGCCGAAGCGGGCCGGGTACTCGGCATCGACCGCAGCGATCACCTCGGCCACCTTGTCGGGGTGCAGCAGGGCGACCACGCAGCCACCGAAGCCGCCGCCGGTCATCCGCACGCCGCCCTCGGTGCCGATCCTGGCCTTGATGATCTCCACCAGACCATCGATGGCGGGCACGGTAATTTCGAAGTCATCGCGCATGGCGGCGTGGGAGTCGGCCATCAGCTCGCCGAGGCGCACCAGATCCCCTTGCGCCAACGCATCGGCGGCGGCCAGGGTGCGGCTGTTGTCGCCCACCACGTGACGGGCACGGCGGTAGCAGACCTCATCCAGCCCGGCCTTGCTCGCTTCCAGCGCCGCCAGATCCAGATCGCGCAGCGCCTGGACCCCGTAGTGACGGGCGGCGGCTTCGCACTGCTGGCGGCGGGTGTTGTATTCACTGTCCACCAGGCCGCGGCGCACGTTGGAGTTGACGATCAGCACCGCCAGATCGGTGGGCATGGGGATGAGCCGGGTTTCCAGCGAGCGACAGTCGAGCAGCAGGGCATGATCCTGTTTGCCGCTGGCGGAGATCATCTGGTCCATGATGCCGCAGTTGCAGCCGACGAACTGGTTCTCCGCCTGCTGGCCGTTGAGGGCAATCTCGGCCTGCGTGATGGCGAGCCCCAGTGCCTCCTTGAAAGCCTGGCCGATGGCCACCTCCAGCGAGGCGGAAGAGGAGAGGCCGGCCCCCTGCGGCACGTTGCCGGAGACCACCAGATTGAGGCCGCGCAGGGCATAGCCCCGCTCCTGCAGGTACTTCACCACCCCGCGGATGTAGTCGCTCCAGCGCTGGTCGGCATGGTGGCCGATGGGCTGGTCGAGATCGAACAGGTCGCGCTGGTTGCCGTAGTCGGCGGCGATCACGTGCACCAGGCTGTCGTCGCGCAGGCCGATGGCGACGCAGGTCTCGTAGTCGATGGCGCAGGGCAGCACGAAGCCGTCGTTGTAGTCGGTGTGCTCGCCGATGAGGTTGACGCGGCCGGGGGCTCGCACCAGCAGGTCGGGTTGTTGCTCAAACTGCTCGGCAAACACGGCGCTGACGCGCTGGCTCGGGGTCATAGGGCCTCCTCGTTGGCCTGATTGGTCTGGTTGTAATGAATGGGGGAAAGCGCGCGCAGCCGTTCCGCGGCTTGCTCGGGAGTGAGATCACGCTGGGTCTCGGCCAGCATCTCGAAGCCCACCATGAATTTGCGCACCGTGGCGGAGCGCAGCAGCGGCGGATAGAAGTGGGCATGCAGTTGCCACGCCTCTGGGCAGTCGGAGCGGGGCGGGGCAAAGTGCCAGCCCATGGAGTAGGGGAAGCTGCACTCGAACAGGTTGTCGTAGCGGCTGGTGAGCTCCTTGAGCGCGATGGCCAGATCCTGCTGCAGCTCGGGAGTGAGGTCGAGCAGAGAGGGAACGTGGCGCTTGGGCAGCAGCAGGGTCTCGAACGGCCAGGCCGCCCAGAAGGGAACTACCGCCAGCCAGTGGGCGGTCTCCACCACGATACGGGATCTGTCTTTGAGCTCCCGCTCCACGTAGTCGACCAGCAGCGGGCGGCCGTGCTCCGCCAGCCAGTCGCGCTGGTGCTGCTCTTCGCGGGCAATTTCATTGGGCAGGAAGTCGCTGCCCCACAGCTGACCGTGGGGATGAGGGTTGGAGCAACCCATGACGGCGCCCTTGTTTTCAAACACCTGCACCCACTCCCACTGGGCCGACAGCTCGGCCACCTGCTCCATCCAGGTGGTGATCACCTGCTCGATGGCAGGCAGGGGCAGTTCGGGTAGGGTCTTGCCGTGATCCGGCGAGAAGCAGATGACCCGGCTGGTGCCACGGGCGGCTTCCAGCTTGAGCAGGGGATCCTGCTGGCCACTGGCGGCCGGGGTGTCCTGCATCAGGGCGGCGAAGTCGTTGGTAAAGACGAAGGTGTCTCGATAGTCGGGATTCTGGTCGCCGGTGACGCGCTTGTTGCCGGCACAGAGGAAGCAGTCGGGATCATGGGCCTGGCTCGGCGCCTGGCTCACCTTCTCGACCTGGCCCTGCCAGGGGCGCTTGGCCCTGTGAGGGGAGACCAGCACGTATTGGCCGGTCAGCGGGTTGAAACGACGGTGGGGGTGATCAACCGGGTTGAACATCATCACTCCTCAAGCTCAATAAAAGGAATTGCGGGCAGTGATGAGGGCGGGTGCGCCGCTCATCTGTGGCCCCTCTCCCGTGATGGGAGAAGGGTGCAAAACGGACATCACGCCTCGTACCCCTGGGGGTTGGCGGATTGCCAGCGCCAGCTGTCGGCGCACATGGCGGCCAGATCCCGCCGGGCACGCCAGCCCAGCTCGCGTTCGGCCTTGGCGGGATCGGCCCAGCATTCGGCGATGTCGCCGGGGCGTCTTGGTTCGATGCGATAGGGCAAGGGGCGGCCGCTGGCCGCCTCGAACGCCGCGACCATCTGCAGCACGCTCTGGCCCTGGCCCGTGCCCAGGTTGTAGACATGCACGCCGCCCTGGCTGGCGCAGTGCTGCAACGCCTTGACGTGCCCCTCGGCGAGATCCATCACGTGGATGTAGTCGCGCACGCCGGTGCCGTCGACGGTGGGGTAATCGTTACCAAAGATGGAAAGGCAGTCGCGCCGGCCGATGGCGACCTGGGTCAAAAACGGCATGAGGTTGTTGGGGATCCCCTGGGGATCTTCCCCCATGGTGCCCGACTCGTGGGCGCCAACCGGGTTGAAGTAGCGCAGCAGGGTCATGCTCCAGTGCGGCTCGGCCCGTTGCAGATCCTCGAGGATCTCTTCGATGATCAGCTTGGAGCGGCCGTAGGGGTTGGTGGCGCTGCGCGGGAAATCCTCCCGGATGGGGGTGCTGGCCGGGTCGCCGTAGACGGTGGCCGACGAGCTGAACACCAGGTTATGGACGCCGGCCCGCTGCATCGCTTGCAGCAATACCAGGGTGCCGCTCAGGTTGTTCTCGTAGTATGCTAGGGGGAGGCGGGTGGACTCGCCGACCGCCTTGAGGGCGGCGAAGTGGATCACGGCGTCGATCCGTTGCTCGCTGAAGATGCGATCCAGCAGAGCCGGGTCACGGATGTCCCCCTGATAGAAGCGGGGCTCGCGCCCGCTGATGGCGGCGATGCGAGCCAGTACGCCCGCCTTGCTGTTGCAGAGGTTGTCCACCACCACGGGCTCCATGCCAGCCGCTTGCAGTGCCAGGCAGGTGTGGCTGCCGATGTAGCCGCAGCCGCCGGTGACCAGTACTTTCATCCTCATCTCCACGCTGAAAAAAGCCTGTGAAGGAGTCTAGCCGAGGGGCCGGCGGGCAAACTGTGAACTGGCTAACAAATATGTGTAAACGATTACACTTGTTTTGATGGTCATCATTTCAGCAATATGGTTTTCCCCCCTGTTATCAGTGACATTGCTCGGTATAATGGCGCCATCCCGAGCCGTGAAATAAGTGAAAACAGCATGAGTACCATCAAGGATGTCGCCCGTTTGGCCAACGTATCGGTGGCAACGGTTTCACGGGTGATGAACAACTCACCCAAGGCCAGCGCCGCCTCCCGCGAGGTGGTACAGAAGGCCATGGCCGAACTGGGCTACACCCCGAATGCCAACGCGCGGGCACTGGTCAGCCAGACCTGTGACACCATGGGGGTACTGGTGGGCGACGTGGCGGATCCCTTCTTCGGCGCCCTGGTCAAGGGGGTGGCCGCGGTGGCGGTGGAACAGGGTCTGCACCTGTTGATGGGTAATGGTTTTCACAAGGCTCGGCAGGAGCGCGAATCCATCGAACTGCTGATCGGCAAGCGCTGTGAGGCGCTGGTGGTGCACAGCAAGGCGCTGAGCGACGAGGAGCTGATCGACTACGCGCTGCGGGTGCCCGGCATGGTGCTGATCAACCGCGACATCCCGGCGCTCAAGGGGCGCTGCATCGCCCTCAACAACCGGCAGGGGGCCGCCACGGCGACCCGCCATCTGCTGGAGCTGGGCCACCGCCACATCGCCTTCCTCAGTTCGGATCACGCCATCGAAGATGCCATCCTGCGGCTGCAGGGCTATCAGGATGCGCTGGCCGAGGCGGGGCTGCGGGCCGATCCCGAGCTGGTGGAGAGCGGCATGCCCAACGAGGAGGGCGGCGAGCGCGCCATGCTCAACTTGCTGGCCAAGGGGTTGCCCATCACGGCCGTGGTGGCCTACAACGATGCCATGGCGGCGGGGGCCATCTCGGTGCTGGCGGACAACGGCCTCAAGGTGCCGGAGGAGGTGTCGGTGGTAGGCTTCGATGACATCATCTATGCCAGATACCTGCGCCCCAAGCTCTCCACCATGCGCTATCCGGTTGAACTGATGGCAGCCCAGGCGGCCAAGCTGGCTCTGCAGCTGGCGGCGGGCGAAAGCGAGGCGGTGCAGAGTCGCATTTACACCCCGACCCTGATCAACCGCCACTCGGTGGCTCCCGTTCGAAGCTGATCCCTTTCATTTATCTCCGTTTATCGCTCCGGATCGCCGTTTTTGCGGCGCGTGATCCGGAGCCTTGGTCTTTTACCTGCATTTAGCGCATTTTTACCCTGTTTTACTTAACAAATTTAGTGTAATCGTTTACATCTGTGTGAGCGAGATCGCCGATCACCGGGCAAAACTCCCCTACACTGCATACGTTTTCGGCGTTCATGCAGGGAGAGAGAAGAATGCTCAGGGAGATAGTGGCCCGTCAGGACTGGCAGACCCAGGCGATTACCGCAGTGAATCGGTTGCCTGCCCATACCCCCTTGTTCAGCTGGCGCAGCGAAGCCGCGGCGCGGGATGATCTCGCCTCGCCATGGCGCACCCTGCTGGACGGGGAGTGGCGTTTCTCCTTCTTCGCGGCGCCCGAGCTGGTGCCGGAGCACTGGCTGGTCAAGGATCTGCCGGATGCCTGTGCCATCAAGGTGCCGGGCAACTGGCAGCTGGATGCGGCCTACCCAGGGTTGCGGCCTGCGACAGACGTGCCCATCTACACCAACATCAAATATCCCTTCCCGTGCGATCCTCCGCGGGTGCCGGCCGAGAATCCCACCGGCTGCTATTCCCGCGAGTTCAGCGTGCCGGCCGACTGGCTCGCCAGCGGTCAGACCCGGATCATCTTCGACGGGGTGGACAGCGCTTTTCACCTCTTCTGCAATGGTCGCTGGGTTGGTTACTCCCAGGACAGCCGGCTGCCCGCCGAATTTGACTTGACCTCTTTCCTCTGCAGCGGTGACAACCGGCTGGCTGTGCTGGTGCTGCGCTGGTCCGACGGCTCCTATCTGGAAGATCAGGACATGTGGCGCATGAGCGGCATCTTCCGCTCCGTCAGCCTGCTGCACAAACCGGCCCGTCATCTGATGGACATTAGGGTCACCCCAGAGCTGGACGCCTGCTATCGCGATGGCCGCCTCAAGATCGCGCTGCAGGCGGCCAATGGGGCTGGTCTGTCGGTGGCGGCCAATCTCTATGACGGCGGTGAGCGGGTGGCGACCCTGCGCCAGCCGATCGGCACGCAAGCCATTGACGAGAAAGGGGCGTATGACGATCGCGCCGAGTGCTGGCTCGAGGTGGCGGCCCCGCGCAAATGGAGCGCCGAGACCCCCCACCTCTATCGCCTCACCCTGACCCTGCTGGACGAGCAGGGGGAACCTATCGAGAGCGAGGCCTATGACGTGGGCTTTCGGGCGGTGGAGATCCGTGGCGGCCTGCTGCGGGTCAACGGCCAGCCGCTGCTCATTCGCGGCGCCAACCGTCACGAACACGATGCGGCCAACGGCCATGTGGTGACCCCCGCCGCCATCGAGCAGGATCTGCTGTTGATGAAGCGGCACAACTTCAACGCGGTGCGCTGCTCTCACTACCCCAATCACCCCGAGCTTTATCGGCTGTGCGACCGGCTCGGTCTCTACGTGGTGGACGAGGCGAACCTGGAGACCCACGGCATGACCCCCATGGGGCGGCTGGCGCGGGATCCCGCCTGGAGCAACGCCTTCCTGGAGCGGGTGACCCGCATGGTGGCCCGCGACTTCAACCACCCCAGCATCATCATCTGGTCCCTTGGCAACGAGTCGGGCTACGGCCCGGCCCACGATGCCATGTATGGCTGGGTCAAGCAGTCGGATCCGAGCCGTCCGGTGCAATACGAAGGGGGCGGGGCCGATACGCCGGCCACCGACATCATCTGCCCCATGTATGCCCGCACCCATCAGGATCAACCCTTCCCGGCGGTGCCCAAGTGGGCGCTGGCCAAGTGGATCGGCCTGCCGGGCGAGACCCGCCCGCTGATCCTGTGTGAATACGCCCACGCCATGGGCAACAGCCTGGGGGGCTATGCCCACTACTGGCAGGCATTTCGTGATCATCCGCGGCTGCAGGGTGGTTTCGTCTGGGATTGGGTCGATCAGGGACTGGACAAGCTGACCGATGACGGCCGCCATTTCTGGGCCTATGGCGGTGATTTCGGCGATACCCCGAATGATCGCCAGTTCTGCTGCAACGGTTTGGTGTTCCCCGACCGCACCCCCCATCCCGCCCTGTTCGAGGCCAAGCGGGCCCAGCAGCAGTTCGGGTTGAGGCTGCTCGAGCGCCAGCCGCTGACGGTCGAGATCCGCAGTGAATACCTGTTTCGCGAGACGGACAACGAGCGGCTGCAGTGGCGGTTGTGCGAAGACGGCGTAGTGGTGAGCCAGGGTGAATGCCCACTCACCTTGGCACCGCAGGGCAGCATGAGGCTGACTCTGCTGGAACGGTTGCCGGCCTTTGCGCCGGGGGCGCTCGCCTGGCTGGAGCTCGCCATCGTGCAGCCCGCTGCCACGCACTGGTCAGCGGCCGGTCACGAGGTGGCGCGCCAGCAATGCATGTTGCCTGCGCCGCTGGCGCTGCCTGTCGCCCGCACGCCGGCCACCTTTATTGAGCTGGCGGATGGCTGGCAGATCCGGGCGGCCGCCAGCGAGTGGCGGCTGGACAAGGCCAGCGGCCGCGTCCAAAGCTGGTGCAAGCTGGGCCGCGAGCAGCTGAAAGAGGCCATCGCCGATCACTTCTATCGGGCACCGCTCGACAACGACATTGGTACCAGCGAGGCGGACCACGCCGATCCCAACGCCTGGATCGCTCGCTGGCAGGAGGCTGGGCTCAATGAGTTGCAGCACCGCTGCCTCGATCTGGTAGTGAGCCCTGACCAAGGGGTTGTGACGGTACACCACGGTTACTTCGTCGGCGATACGCTCAAGCTGCTGATCCGCTGGCGCCACGAGTTCGATCAGGATGGGGCCATGCGCCTCGCCATCGAGGTGCAGGTAGCGGCCGAGATGCCCTCTCTGCCGCGCATCGGCGCCCGGCTCTGGCTGACCGACGAGGTGCTGGCAGCAGGGGAGGAGGTGAGCTGGCTAGGGCGTGGTCCACACGAGAACTATCCGGATCGCCTGCTGGCTGCCGACCTCGGTCGTTGGCAGTCGTCGCTCGATGCGCTGCACACCGCGTATGTGTTCCCGACCGACAACGGGCTGCGCTGCGACACCCGCCAGCTGCAACTGGGTAGTGTCGAGGTCGAGGGGCTGTTCCATTTCAGCCTGAGCCGCTTCAGTCAGCAGCAGCTGACACAGGCCCGCCACCAGACCGATCTGGTGGCCGAGGGAGGGCTGCACCTCTGTCTCGATGGCTTTCATATGGGGATTGGGGGCGATGACTCCTGGAGCCAGAGCGTGCGGCCGGAATATTGGTTGCAGCCGGGCGGCTACTATTGGAACTGTGTTCTACGCTGAATCTGAGCGATTGCTTAACAAGAAAGAGCCTCGTTCAGGGCTTCACCTTTAGCGATAAAATGTAACCTAATGATTTTTAATTGATTTGTTGCTATGTAACAGAGTGTAAACGTTTTCATTTTGTTGTCATGATCACAGATTGTCATACAACAAACTGATTACATTAGGCTGGCGCCAGTTCACTTGGTGTACAGCATTCCCTACAAAAACAGATAGAGAGATCGGAGCATAACAATGAAAAAGATCACGACCATTGCCGCCGTACTGATGAGCCTGATGGCTGGAGCCACCGCTCATGCCGAAACCCGCATCGGGGTGACCGTCTACAAATACGACGACAACTTCATGGCGGTAGTGCGCAAGGCAATCGAGAAGGAAGCGGCGGCCAACCCGGGGGTGGAGCTGCTGATGAATGACTCCCAGAATGACCAGTCCAAGCAGAACGATCAGGTTGACGTACTGCTGGCCAAAGGCGTGAAGGCGCTGGCCATCAACCTGGTTGACCCGGCTGCGGCCCCGGTCGTGATCGAGAAGGCCCGTGGCGAGGACGTGCCCGTGGTGTTCTACAACAAGGAGCCGAGCGCTGCCGATCTCGCCAGCTATGACAAGGCTTACTACGTGGGTACCGACTCCAAGGAGTCAGGCATCATCCAGGGTCAGCTGATCGCCAAGCACTGGAAAGCCAACCCGGCCTGGGATCTGAACAAGGACGGCGTCATCCAGTTCGTGCTGCTCAAGGGCGAGCCGGGTCACCCCGATGCCGAAGCCCGCACCACCTACGTCATCAAGACGCTGAACGACGGCGGCATCAAGACCGAGCAGCTGCACATGGATACCGGTATGTGGGATACCGCCATGGCCAAGGACAAGATGGACGCCTGGATCTCCGGCCCCAATGCCAACAAGATCGAAGTGGTCATCGCCAACAACGATGGCATGGCGATGGGTGCCGTCGAGTCGCTGAAGGCCCAGGGCAAGACCGCCATCCCGGTATTCGGGGTTGATGCCCTGCCGGAAGCGCTGGCACTGGTCAAGAGTGGTGCCATGGCCGGTACCGTGTTGAACGATGCCGCCAACCAGGCCAAGGCGACTTACGAGCTGACCAAGAACCTGGCGGAAGGCAAAGCGGCCGGTGAAGGCACCAAGTGGAACATCGTCAACAAGGTTGTGCGCGTTCCCTACGTTGGTGTCGATGCTGACAACTTGTCCAAATTTGAATAATTCCCTCCTCCCGGGCAAGGGGTCTCCCCTTGCCCTCAGTTTCAACCAGATGTGATGGCTGATATGACAACACAGCAACAATCAGAATGGCTGTTGGAGATGATTGACGTCAGTAAAAGCTTTCCCGGCGTCAAGGCACTCGATAATGTCAATTTACGGGTCCGTCCTCATTCTGTGCATGCGTTGATGGGCGAGAACGGGGCAGGAAAATCCACGTTGCTCAAGTGCCTGTTCGGCATTTACGAGAAGGATCAGGGCAAGATCTTCTTCAAGGGGCAGGAGATCAACTTCACCTCCTCCAAAGAGGCGCTGGAGAATGGCGTCTCCATGGTGCATCAGGAGTTGAACCTGGTGCTGCAACGCTCGGTGATGGACAACATGTGGCTCGGCCGCTATCCCACCAAGGGGCTGTTCGTCGACCACGGCAAGATGTATCAGGACACCAAGCATATCTTCGACGAGCTGGACATCGACATCGACCCAAGGGTCAAGGTCGGTACCCTCTCCGTTTCCCAGATGCAGATGATCGAGATCGCCAAGGCGTTCTCCTATGACGCCAAGATCGTCATCATGGACGAGCCCACCTCCTCCCTGACCGAGAAAGAGGTGAGCCACCTCTTCAAGATCATCAACAAGCTCAAGGAGAAGGGCTGCGGCATCGTCTACATCTCCCACAAGATGGAAGAGATCTTCCAGCTGTGTGACGAGATCACCATATTGCGGGATGGCCAGTGGGTGGCGACCCAGCCGCTCAAGGGTATGACCATGGATCAGATCATCGGCATGATGGTTGGCCGTGAGTTGACCCAGCGCTTCCCGGAGAAGACCAACCAGCCGAAAGAGGTGATCCTCGAAGTCGAGCACCTGACGGCGAAGAACCAGCCCTCCATTCAGGACATCACCTTCAACCTGCACAAGGGGGAGATCCTCGGCATCGCCGGACTGGTGGGGGCCAAGCGCACCGACATCGTCGAGACACTGTTCGGCATCCGCGATCGCAGTGAAGGGATCATCAAGCTGCACGGTCAGCCGGTGGCGAACCACAATGCCCACGAGGCAATCCGCAACGGCTTTGCACTGGTGACCGAGGAGCGGCGCTCCACCGGCATCTATTCGCGCCTCGACATCGCCTTCAACTCCCTGATCGCCAACATGGACAACTACAAGGGTTCCATGGGGCTGCTCAGTGACAACAAGATGAAAAGCGATACCCAGTGGGTCATCGACTCCATGCGGGTCAAGACACCGACCCAACAGACCCAGATCGGCTCCCTCTCGGGGGGCAACCAGCAGAAGGTGATCATCGGCCGCTGGCTGCTGACCCAGCCGGAGATCCTGATGCTGGACGAACCGACTCGCGGCATCGACGTGGGGGCCAAGTTCGAGATCTATCAGCTCATCCTGGAGCTGGCGAAGAAGGACAAGGGCATCATCATCATCTCGTCGGAAATGCCCGAACTGCTCGGCATCACGGATCGCATCATGGTCATGAGCAATGGCCGGGTCGCCGGGATCGTCAATACCAAAGAAACTGACCAGAGCGAGATACTGCGCCTGGCATCTCTGTACCTCTAGAGACAGGAAGACATTTATGGAGTCGGCTAAAAATTTCAATCTGATGCGGGCGCTCAAGGAGAACGGCATCTACGTGGTGCTGCTGGTGCTGCTCATGATCATCGTGATCAAGGAACCCTCCTTCCTGAGTCTCACCAACTTCAGCAACATCCTGACCCAGTCTTCGGTACGGGTCATCATTGCGCTGGGGGTGGCTGGCATCATCATCACCCAGGGGACGGATCTGTCGGCCGGTCGTCAGGTCGGCCTGGCGGCGCTCATCGCGGCGACCATGCTGCAGGCGCTGACCAACGTCAACAAGGTGTTTCCCAGCCTGGGCGAAGTGCCTATTCCGGCGGTGATCCTGCTGGTGTGCGTGGTGGGGGCCCTGATTGGTCTGGTCAACGGTCTCATCGTGGCCTATCTGAACGTCACCCCGTTCATTACCACCCTGGGGACCATGATCATCGTCTACGGCATCAACTCCCTCTACTTTGATTCGGTGGGGGCTTCGCCGGTGGCCGGTTTTGACCCTCGTTTCTCCAGTTTCGCGCAGGGGTTCATCAAGCTGGGCGGCTTCAAGCTATCCTATCTGACCTTCTACGCCGCCATCGCCAGCGTGTTCGTCTGGGTGCTGTGGAACAAGACCCGCTTTGGCAAGAACATCTTCGCCATCGGCGGCAACCCGGAAGCCGCCAAAGTCTCCGGCGTCAACGTGGCGGTCAATCTGGTGATGATCTATGCCCTAGCCGGTGTCTTCTACGCCTTCGGCGGCATGCTGGAAGCAGGCCGGATCGGCAGTGCCACCAACAACCTCGGCTTCATGTATGAACTCGATGCCATCGCCGCCTGCGTGGTGGGCGGGGTGTCGTTTGCCGGTGGTGTGGGCACGGTTGCCGGGGTGATCACCGGGGTACTCATCTTTACATTGATCAACTATGGTTTGACCTATATCGGGGTCAGCCCTTACTGGCAGTTTATCATCAAGGGCGGCATCATCATTCTGGCGGTGGCACTGGACTCCATGAAGTACGCCAAGAAGAAATAACGATTGGCAGAGAGGGTTGGCAGTGCCAGCCCTCTCTTCTGGAGGGATCCCATGCCATTCAAGGTCAAGATTTACGTCTTGCTGCTGCTGGCCATTCTGGTCACCATCGGCACTGCCTGGTTCAGCGTCAATCACTTCATCAGCGCCTACATCCGCACTCAGGCCACCCAGAACATCAACGAGCAGATCACCTTGGTCAAAGAGAAGCTGGCCAGCGACATCAATCAAAAAATCCTGCTGGCGGCCAACCTCAACTTCGGGGTCACCAACGTCAAGAAGACGCTGGAAGAGACCGGCTTTCACAATATCGTCAAGGTGATCGGCGACATGGCGTTCGACGTGAGCGGGGTCATCAACGATACGGCCAAGGTCGATACGCTGCGCAAGCTGATCCCAGCCGCCAACAACCAGATCACCGTCAGCCCGCTGCAGCAGGTGGATGGCAAACCCGTCATCTCCATTCTGGTGCCGCGAGGGGCCGACTCTGCCTACCTTTATTACCTCGATATGAGCGAGTTCAAGAACCTGCTGGAGAAGGTGAGCGGCGAGGGGCGTTACTTCTCGCTGACCGATGGCCAGGGCAATGTGCTCTACAGCAGCAAGCCGCAGGGGGAGAACGAGGCTCGCCCCAATCCGCTGGATATCCGTGGCAGCAGCTGGACGCTGACCGGATACATCGATCTCGACTACATCCGCACCATGACCCAGGCGCTCAACGGCCAGATCATCATGGCGTTGCTCGGGGTGGCGGTGGTGGTGATGGTACTCGCCGTACTGGCGCTCAATCTCGCCTATCGTCCCATCCTTTCGCTGCGGGATCTGGTGCTGGAGCTCTCCCGTGGCAGCGGCGACCTGACCCGTCGGCTGGCGGTAACCAGTACCGATGATCTGGGCCAGATTTCGGCCGGTATCAACCGCTTTATCGAGCGGCTGCAGGAGATGATGAACGAGGTGCGGCAGGCCAGTGGCCAGCTCAACAGCGGTATCGAGGGGCTGGCCAGCCAGACCGGTGCTGCCCAGTCCCTGCTGGCGGATCATGTGCGGGAGACCGAGCAGGTGGTGACTGCCATCAACGAGATGAGCCGTACCGCCGTCTCGGTGTCGGAGAGTGCAGCCAGCACGGCCCAGCTGACCGGCCAGAGCCAGCAGCTGGCGAGCCAGTCCCGCCAGGTGGTAGATCAGGCCATGGCCAGCGTGATGGCGCTGGTGGACGAAGTGGAGGCCACTGCCCGCTCCATCGAAGCCATGCAGCAGGATGTGCAGCAGATTGGTTCAGTACTGGGCGTGATTGGCAGCATAGCCGAGCAGACCAACCTGCTGGCCCTCAACGCCGCCATCGAGGCGGCCCGCGCCGGCGAACAGGGGCGCGGTTTTGCGGTGGTGGCCGACGAGGTGCGCTCCCTTGCCGCTCGCACCCAGCAGAGCACGGCGGAGATCCAGACCATGCTGGCCAGTCTGCAGCGGGGTACCCAGACGGTGGTGGATGCCATGAGCAACACCAAGCAGAGTTGCCAGGGCGCCGCCGAGAACACTACCAGGGTCAATGAGTCGCTGGATCTGATGGCGGGAGAGGTGGTGGAGATCAACGATCTTATCAGCCACATCGCCACGGCGGCGGAACAACAGAGTGCGGTAGCCGAAGAGATCAATCGCAACATGAGTGCGATTGCCGAGGTGATCCGGCTGCTCACTCACAACGGGGAGGAGACGGTAGCCAGCTCCGCCGCGATGCAGCAGACCTATGACAGGCTGCGGGAGATTGTGGGCCACTTCCGGCTCGAGTAGATGCTGAAGGCTGGCCGCCGAAGAAAAATGGCCAAAAAAGATGGGGGCGACTTGCGTCGCCCCCGATAGTCTTATCGCTCATATCCTTGAACGAAGTTGCTCCCTGCAATCCCTGACTATACCTCTTCCTTTAGGTTTCCCCTTCCCAATCCTTTGGGGTGTCCTTTAGCCATCATGGCCTGACGAGTCATCCATTCCCGTCGCACTTTCTCCGTCCTGGGAGGTGTCCTTTACCACATCCTGTGGTGAGTCCATTTGCCCAACCCTGGCAGCCAGTCTTCCTGACCGACTTCATTGCGTCCGTGCAGGAGTAACTATAAGGATTTCACGGGGCACGACAACGGTAGATTGAAAAACGTTTTTACGCATCTCGTTACGAAGGAAACTTGTTTCGATATATTTCATTTTAAATCAGTAGGTTGTTTTATTTGTGTTCAGGTTTTTTGATCCTATCTTCCGACTATCGCGAGAACTTTTTAGGCGCTTTGCTCACGAGGTGAATGGCGAATATCTCACACGCCATTTAACCGGGGTTCAGAAAGGGATAAGGGGAGCAGAGCGCGGGGGCTGGGGGCGATAATCAGTGTCACGACTATCGTGTCAGTTGTGTTCCTGAAGCCGTTCATAGATGGTTTGGCGCTCTTCCGGGCTCAAGGAGGAGAAGTAATGGGTAAACAGACGCAGCAACAGAGATTTGTTCATGCCATCCTGCTGGGTCAGGCTGCCAAGCTCATCGATAGCGGTGGTACTCAGGGAAAAGGTCGCTTTTTTGTAGCTGGGTTTCAGGTGTTCACCATTCTCGATGAAGGCGAGTGCAGTGAGGGCTTCCTCCCGATGCAGATTCAGCTCCAGGCTGACAACCTTGGGTTTGCCCTTGGCGTAGAAGTCAGCATCTTCGATGAACTCGTCAATGGTGAACTTCTTCTGATGATGCAGATTGTGTTTCTTCTTCAGGTCGGCAAGGCCCATCTCACACCCCCAGCTCCAGAAACTCCTTGGCGATGGCCCGGATCTCTTCGGCCGATTTGCCATCCGGTTCTATTTCCATCACCGACAACCCCTTCTCCTCGCTGTCGTCGTAGACATTGCGGCCATAGGTAATGGAGTTGAGTACGTCGACACCGAAAGAAGAGCACACCTCCTTGGCCTCCAGGATCCGCTTCACCTGGTTAGGGAGGGCAGGGCACTGGGTCAGCACCACGGCTGCCCGCAGGCTGGGGTTGACCATCTTGCAGGTGGTGATGAGGTCTTCCATGTGCGGCAAGGTCTTGAGGTCGCGGCGCTTGGGGCGCAGCGGGATCAGGGCGTGGGTGGCAACTGCCATGGTGGAACGCAGTGCCCGGTTATCCTGGCCGCCGCAATCGACAATGAGATAGTCATAGCGGTTTTTCAGGCTGAGCAGGTCGTTGCGGATGTTGCCGTAGAGTTGAACACAATTTATCTGGGGCAGGTCCGGATTGTCATTGCGCTCCTGGATCCAGTCCGAGGTGGTGCGCTGTGGATCGCAATCGACCAGCAACACCTCACCATGAAACTGGGTCCTGAGGTAAACCGCCAGATTCTGGGCCAGGCAACTCTTGCCGCTCCCCCCTTTTTCGCCACCGACCAGCAGGATCATGACCGTCTCCTATCCCTATGAAAAACAGCTGCATTGAGTATAGGAGGGGGTTGGGCCATGACAAGCCAAGAGGAGGTGGCCTCCTCTTGGGCTCTCACTCTCAATAGTGCTGGCTGCCGCCATACCACTGACAGACATAGGCCGGCACCAGCATCTGGGGAGCCTTATCGACCTGGCATACCACCAGCGGCATGGCCGGTGCCCCTTCTGCACTGACCAGTGCTGGGGTCATGGGCAGCAGCAGGCTTGCAAACAACAGCAGTGACTTGATCTTCATGGTTAGCTCCTTGGTGATAAAACGGGTGTGATCCTGATCACTTTCTGAGTTAAGCCGAGGTGGTTGGTGACGCAAGGTGCTGAAATAAATTCAACTAATGAAAAAAGTTTGAAAAGAGCCGATGGCAGGCGTCCTGAAAAATGATCGGCCAAGATGCGGACTGGGTGCATATCCATATAAACGGCGAGCCGGCAGGTGCGCCGCAGCGGGCCTGCGCGAGCGGGTTGGACGAGATGCCATGATCTGGAACAACAAACAGATTATTCAGTGAGCAGGCAGGCAATGACTATTTATTTCCCCGTATCACCGCTTTGAAAGCTCATAAAATTCAATTTTTTGCATATTAAATTCAATGAATGTTGATTTTGTTTTTATCTTCATGAAAGTTAAGGTTTTTTGTTTTTACATATATCCCTTAGTAGATATGGTGAATGAATGAAACAAGGAAAAATATGAAAAATACACGATGAAAAGTGCGTATTTAAACGAAGGTAATGAATGGGAGATTGTCAGTTCTGTTATCCCTATCAAAGAATAAACCGTGATTTTATTCAGTTATAAGTGAATGTGATCAATGTCTAAGTTTGGCGTGATTGGCAGGTCTAACCTCGGTCTCGAAAGGCAAGGGCAGGATAGAACACAAGCCGATTACCCTACATAAAGAATATCCCGCCTTAGCCACGAGCATGAATAGAAGGAATCTATTCAATCACTCGCAGGGACCACTGCTAGACGGAATATAATCATGAGCAAATTTTATGTAGGTTCTGAAGTTGGCCAATTGCGCCGTGTCATGTTGCACCGCCCCAACCTCAGTCTGAAGCGTCTGACTCCTTCCAACTGCCAGGATCTGCTGTTTGATGACGTCCTGTCGGTTGAACGTGCCGGTCAGGAGCACGACAAATTCGCTCAGGTGCTGCGCGATCAGAATGTCGAAGTTTTCCTGCTGACCAATCTGCTGGCCGAAACCCTGGACGTGCCGGAAGCCAAAACCTGGCTGCTGCAACATCAGGTCTCCGACTATCGCCTCGGCACCTCCTTTGCCAACGACGTGCGCTGCTTCCTGGCAGACATGCCGCACCGTGAACTGGCCCGCATTCTCTCCGGTGGCCTGACCTACTCCGAGATGCCCTACAGCGGCGTCAACATGGTCGTCGGCATGCACGCCCCGACCGACTTCATCATCGAGCCGCTGCCCAACCACCTCTTTACCCGTGACACCTCCTGCTGGGTCTATGGTGGCGTTTCTATCAACCCCATGGCCAAGGCCGCCCGTCGTCGCGAGACCAACCACGTGAAGGCCATCTACCGCTGGCACCCGCAGTTCGCCGGTCAGGACTTCATCAAATACTTCGGTGATGAAGATCGCGACTACGACAACTCCACCATCGAGGGTGGTGACGTGCTGGTCATCGGCCGCGGTTCAGTGCTCATCGGCATGTCCGAGCGCACAACGCCGCAAGGGGTCGAACACCTGGCGCGCGGCCTGTTCAAGCACGGCCAGGCCAAACAGGTCATCGCCATGCAACTGCCGAAACACCGCAGCTGCATGCACCTCGATACCGTCATGACCCACATGGACATAGACACCTTCTCCGTTTATCCGGAAGTCATCCGCAAGGATGTGAACTGCTGGAGCCTGACTCCGGGCGGCGCCACCGGCATGAACATCAAGGAAGAGGGTTACTTCGTCACCGCCATCGAGAAGGCACTGGGTGTCGATCAGCTCAAGCTCATCACCACCGGCGGTGACACCTTCGAGGCCGAGCGCGAGCAGTGGAACGATGCCAACAACGTACTGACCGTACGCCCCGGCGTGGTGGTGGGTTACGAGCGCAATACCTACACCAACGAGAAGTACGACAAGGCAGGCATCACAGTGCTGCCCATCCCGGGTGAAGAGCTGGGACGTGGTCGCGGCGGCGCCCGCTGCATGAGCTGCCCGATGGAACGCGACGGCATCTAACAAGACGGCGTGGCGCCGGCAAGAGGCCGGCGCCACAGATACCAAGACTCGAGAGTAACACTCATGAAAAAACCAACTGTCGTCGTCGCCCTGGGTGGCAATGCTCTGCTCCGTCGTGGCGAGCCGCTCGAAGCTGACATCCAGCGCAAGAACATCGCTACTGCGGCCAAAACCATCGCCCTGATCGCTCAGGAGTACAACGTGGTGCTGGTGCATGGCAACGGCCCGCAAGTCGGCCTGCTGGCCCTGCAAAACAGTGCCTACACCAAGGTATCCCCCTATCCGCTGGATGTGCTGGGTGCCGAGTCTCAGGGCATGATCGGCTACATGCTGATCCAGGAGCTGAAAAACCTGATGCCGAGCCGCAACGTCACCGCGCTGCTGACCCAGGTGCAGGTCGATCCCAAGGATCCGGCGTTTGCCAATCCGACCAAATTTATCGGCCCCGTCTACGAAGAGGCTGAAGCCCGCACCCTGGCAGAAGAAAAGCACTGGGTGGTCAAGGCTGACGGCAAGTTCTTCCGCCGTGTAGTGCCGTCCCCGCTGCCCCAGCGCATCGTCGAAGGCGACGCCATCGAAACCCTGATCGCCCAGGGTCACCTCATCATCTGTACCGGTGGTGGTGGCATCCCGGTGACCTGGGATGGCCAGAGCCTGACCGGTATCGAAGCTGTCATCGACAAAGACATGTCTGCCGCCTACCTGGCCAAGCAGATCAAGGCCGACGCCCTGCTGATCCTGACCGATGCCGATGCCGTCTATCTCGACTGGGGCAAACCGACCCAGCGTCCGCTGCGGATCACCAGCCCGGATGAGCTGGCCGGGGTCAAGTTCGATGCCGGCTCCATGGGACCGAAAGTCGAAGCCTCCTGTGAATTTGTCAAAGCGACCGGCGGCATGGTCGGCATCGGTTCGCTGGAAGATGGCCTGGCCATCCTCAAGGGCGAAGCCGGCACCAATATTGTCGCCACCCGTACCGTGAATGCGTAATTGAAACTCGGCCCTCTGGGGTCTGCACAAATCTGTACTGAAGAATGCGTAGTCAACACTACTGCCTAAATTGGTCTGAACAAATATAGAGAGCACTCATCATGGCTTTTAATCTGCGTAACCGTAACTTCCTGAAATTGCTGGACTTCACCCCGCGCGAAATTCAATACATGATCGATCTGGCCATCGACCTCAAGAAAGCCAAATACGGTGGCTATGAGCGTAAACACCTGACCGGCAAAAACATTGCCCTGATTTTCGAGAAGACCTCCACCCGCACCCGCTGTGCGTTTGAAGTGGCAGCCTTCGACCAGGGCGCGCAAGTCTCCTACCTTGGCCCAAGCGGTTCCCAGATCGGTCACAAGGAGTCCATGAAGGACACCGCCCGGGTACTGGGTCGCATGTATGACGGCATCGAATACCGTGGCTACGGTCAGGAGATCGTGGAAGAGCTGGGTGCCTACGCCGGTGTACCGGTCTGGAACGGCCTGACCAACGAATTCCACCCGACCCAGATCCTGGCCGACTTCATGACCATGCTGGAGCACGGCAAGGGCAAACGTCTGGATCAAATCAAGTTCGCCTACCTGGGTGATGCCCGCAACAACATGGGCAACTCCCTGATGGTCGGTGCCGCCAAAATGGGCATGGACATCCGTCTGGTCGCTCCGAAAGCCTTCTGGCCGGAAGAGGAGCTGGTTGCCAAGTGCCGTCTGATCGCCGAAGAGACCGGCGCACGCATCACCCTGACCGAAGACGTCAAAGAGGGTGTGCTGGGTACCGACTTCCTCTACACCGACGTCTGGGTTTCCATGGGTGAAGCGAAAGAAGCCTGGGATCAGCGCGTCAAACTGATGACCCCGTATCAGGTCAACATGGATGTCATCAACGCCACCAAGAACCCGGATGTGAAGTTCATGCACTGCCTGCCGGCGTTCCACAACGATGAGACCACCATGGGCAAGGAAGTGGCTGACAAATATGGCATGAAAGGCCTGGAAGTGACCGAGGACGTGTTCGAATCCGAGCACAGCATCGTGTTCGACGAGGCCGAAAACCGGATGCACACCATCAAGGCAGTGATGGTTGCTACGCTGGGCGACTAAGGTCGCAGTAGTGGTGCCGGGGGGTGACCCCCGGCTTTTCGACCATGTGGCAGCGGCATAATACCTCTAACCCTACGACCCGCAGCCTGCATGGATACCACACCCACAGAAGGAAGCTGGACCATGACCAAATTCAAGTTCCCGTCAGCCTACACGATACTGTTCGTGCTGATCGCCCTGGTGGCCGCCCTGAGCTGGATAGTGCCGGCCGGCAAATATGAAATGACCATGAACGAAGCCCTCGGCAAGGAAGTGCCGGTGGCTGGTACCTACAAACTGGTGGAGGGCAATCCCCAGGGGATCGTCGATGTGCTGCTGGCACCTATCGACGGTCTTTATAACCATGACACCTATCAGGCAGGCGCCATCGACGTCTCCCTGTTCATCCTGATCATCGGTGGTTTTCTTGGCATTGTGACCAAGACCGGCGCCATCGATGCCGGTATCGAGCGTGTAACCGACCGTCTGCGCGGCCGGGAAGAGTGGATGATCCCGATCCTGATGGCGCTGTTCGCCGCGGGCGGCACCATCTACGGCATGGCGGAAGAGTCGCTGCCGTTCTACACCCTGCTGGTGCCGGTGATGATGGCCGCCCGCTTCGACCCGGTGGTGGCTGCCGCAACCGTGTTGCTGGGGGCCGGTATCGGTACCCTGGGCTCTACCATCAACCCGTTCGCCACCGTGATTGCCGCCAACGCGGCCGGTATCTCCTTCACCGACGGCATCTGGTTGCGCGTCGCCATGCTGGTTGCCGGCTGGCTGCTGTGCGTGGCCTATGTGATGCGTTACGCCAAGATGGTGCGCAACGACCCGAGCAAATCCCTGGTGGCTGACAAGTGGGAAGAGAACCGTGCCCACTTCCTTGGCAACAAGAGCGACCAGATGCTGGAGTTCACCCTGACCCGTAAAATCGTGCTGGGTATCTTCGTCGCCGCCTTCGCCGTGATGATCTACGGGGTGGCCGTGCTGGGCTGGTGGATGGCGCAGATCTCTGGGGTGTTCCTGGCCGCCGCCATCATCGTCGGCGTCATCTCTCGCATGAGTGAAGAGGAGCTGACCTCCAACTTCATCGACGGTGCCCGCGACCTGCTCGGCGTTGCCCTCATCATCGGTATCGCCCGCGGTATCGTGGTAGTGATGGACAACGGCATGATCACTCACACCATCCTGCACAGCGCAGAAGGGATCGTGACCGGCCTCTCCACCGTGGTGTTCATCAACGTGATGTTCGTGCTGGAAGTGGTGCTCTCCTTCCTGGTGCCGTCCTCCTCCGGTCTGGCCGTGCTGACCATGCCGATCATGGCGCCGCTGGCCGACTTCGCCAACGTGGGTCGCGAGCTGGTGGTCACCGCCTATCAGTCCGCCTCCGGCCTGGTGAACCTGGTGACCCCGACTTCCGCCGTGGTCATGGGTGGCCTGGCGATTGCCAAGGTGCCCTATGTACGCTGGCTGAAATGGGTGGCCCCGCTGCTCGGCATCCTGACCGTGCTGATCGTGGTCTGCCTGAGCCTGGGTGCAGTGCTCTGATCCACAACGAAGAGAAAGCTGAAAACGGGAGCCACTGGCTCCCGTTTTTTATGGCTGATTCATGACGATTAAAGTCGTGGGGAGGGGAGAATGGGTGAGGATGAACCGCCTTGGCGCATATCAGCAGCAACAAAAAGGCGACCTTCTGGTCGCCTCGATCTCTTCGGGAGAGGGGGTTAGCGGGCTTGCGCCAGGGTGCGCACTACAGCGGCGTGGGCCTGACGGGTGCGGCTGATGTGGCGTGGGGCGACCAGCACCACGTCGTTGCCGGCGACGGCGCCCATGATCTCGGGATTGGCGTTGCGATCCAGCAGGCGGGCCACCACGGTGGCGGCACCCGGGGTGGTGTGGATCAGCACCATCTGCTGGTTGTGCACCACTTCGCGCACCATGTCGTGGATCGAGCGGGTACTGCCGGCGGGCTCCAGTTGCTCGTCCACCAGGGTGTAGACCTTCTTGCCGTTGGCGTTCTGGGCCTTGGCCACGCCGAGCCGGCGCAGCAGACGGGAGATGGTGGACTGGCTGATGTCGGCGAAACCGCGCTCCGACAGCTCGCGCCGGATCTCCTCCTGGGTGCTGTAGCAGTGCTGGCCGATGATCTGGCGACAGGCATCCAGCTGGGCCAGATCGGGCTCTTGTTCCACGGGACGACTGAGGGTTTTGACCACGGCGAATTCCTTTGATGATGACCGACGGTAAACGCTCGATATCTGCCGCATTCGCTGAACATCAGCAAAAAATACTGGCAATCAATGCACTGGCAGGAAATGAGCGGGAATAGCTCTGTTTGGATGGCAAATTATAACCAACTGGTTATTTGGTGATGTGACAGGGGTCAAAAATGGGCCCCTTGGGGCCCACCTGGATATCTTTTGAGTCTGGCTATCAGTAGCGTTCGCTGACGATGTCCTGGGTGAAGGACTTCTCGCAGTACTTGCACTTCATCCGCACCACGCCTTTCACCTCGCGCACCCGGAAGTAGCTGTCCACCGGCTCGTTGTGGGAGATGCAGTTGGAGTTGGGGCAGTGGAACACCCCGGCTATGAACTCCGGCAGCTCCAACTGGTGTTTCTTCACCACGGCGAAGTCTTCGATGATGTTGACGGTCGCCTTGGGGGCGAACAGCGCCAGCTGGTTGGCCTGCTGTTCGGTCAGGCGAGTGTTCTCGATCTTGATGAGATCCTTCTTGCCCAGCGCGCCGGATTTCAGGTTGAAACCGACGGTGATGCGCTCCTGGGTCTCGATCAGCTGGAACAGCTTGAGGATCTTGATGCCCTGGCCGGCGGGGACGTGGTCGATGACGGAGCCGTGACGGATGGCTTCGACTTGCAGTTGGTTCTTCTCGGACATGATATACCCCTTTCCCTTAGACGGTTTCGTTCAGTACCAGAGCCAGCAGCGCCTGGCGTGCATAAACCCCGTTCTCCGCCTGCTGGAAGTAGTAGGCGTGGGGAGTCTTGTCGACCGCGACGTCGATCTCGTCGACGCGGGGCAGGGGGTGCAGGATCTTCATGGTGGGCTTGGCGCCTTCCAGGGTGGCCACTTCCAGCACGAACTTGGCGGCCATGTGTTTGTATTCGGTCTCGTCGAAGCGCTCTTTCTGGACCCGGGTCATGTAGAGGATGTCGAGCTCCGGCATCACCTCTTCCATGGTCTCGTGCACGCTGAACTGGATGCCTTTCTCTTCCAGCTCCTCGCAGATGTAGTCCGGCATCGCCAGGGCTTCCGGCGAGATGAAGAAGAAGCGGCAGTTGAACAGGCTGAGGGCCTGGGCCAGCGAGTGCACGGTGCGGCCGTACTTGAGGTCACCGACGAAGGCGACGTTGAGGCCGTCCAGCTTGCCTTGCGTCTCGTGGATGGAGAAGAGGTCGAGCAGGGTCTGGGTCGGATGCTGGTTGGAGCCGTCACCGCCGTTGATGACCGGCACGCGGGAGAACTCGGAGGCGAGGCGGGCAGCCCCCTCTTTCGGATGACGCATCACCACCGCATCGGTGTAGGAGCCGATGATCTTGATGGAGTCAGCCAGGGTCTCGCCCTTCTTGGCGCTGGTGTTGCCACCGTCGGCGAAGCCGATGATGTTGCCGCCCAGGCGCTGGACCGCGGTCTCGAACGACAGGCGGGTACGGGTGGAGGCTTCGAAGAAGCAGCTGGCAACCAGCTTGTCTTTCAGCAAGCGGGTGTCGGGCTCGGCCTTCAACCGCTGTGCGGTTGCGACCACCAGTTCCATGTCGGGCCGGGTCAGGTCCGAAATGGAGATGACATGTTTCTTATAGAGTGGATTGGTCATCGTCTGCATTCCCTTTGACATCAATGAAGGTTTTTCGGGCACAAAAAAAAGCCCCTGAAACAGGGGCTTTTTTTAAAAACAATTGGGGATCTGTGGGTCGGGAACCGGAAACAACGGGGCCGCTCTGGTGCGTTCCACCCGTCTGCAAGGCTGTCTTTTTCAGCAAAAACTGCATCGTCCTGTCCTGACCTTTTTTCAAACCGGACAGATTATAGAGTCGCATTTTGAATTGTCAAAAATTTATTTCAAAGGCAAGATTTGCTCGGAAAAACGTTTAACTTTCGTGAACTGGCCGGCAAACCCACACCTGGTGTTCGGCCTGCAATGGCTGTGCATCTTCGGCCATGCTGCGCAGATAGGCGAGTCTGTGGTGCCCCTCCAGCAGACAATAGGGTTGTGGCAGCGGGTGACCGTCCGGGTAGCTGCTGCCCGTCGCCGATGCCAGCACTATGATGGGTTCTGACCAGGTCCCCTGGCTCAGCATGTACTCCCCGAGCCAGGATCGACGGACGTAACGGTTGTGCCTCAGCATCTCGCCCCAGCGTTCGACCACCTCCATATGGCGGGAGCCGGTCTGCTCGATGATCCTGGCGGTGGGCCAGCTTTCACACTCGAACTGGTGGTGGGCGAGATCGATAAAGCTCCAGTTGGATTCAAAACCGCGCCAATGGCGGTAAATCCACTGGGAGAGCACATTGTCGGGAATGAAGGGCACCAGCGGGGCGACCCGTGCCAGATAGTCCGGCAGGGCCTCGGTTTTGCTCTCATCCCGGAAGTTGAGCGGTGCAAGTTGTTGAAGTAACCGATAATTGAGCATGAGCAGCCTCCTCATTGCCTGGCCACCTCTTCACCCTACCCCCATTGCCGCTGCTTTCCTACCCAAACAAGGCTGTAAATACAGCGAGTTACCCCCTTTGGCTGTAAAAAGTGACGAGATCTGCTCGTCCTTTGTACAATCGCACCGAAAGTGAGAAAAAAGCCTTTACCTTTGATCCCGGCTTTGTATAATTCGCCTCGTTTGTTGCAGGGGCGTAGTTCCAATTGGTAGAACAGCGGTCTCCAAAACCGATGGTTGCGGGTTCGAGTCCTGCCGCCCCTGCCATTCTTCAGAGAAGCCAGCTCATTGAGCTGGCTTTTCGCTTTTCCGGGCCTCCCGTTTTTTCCCGTCGTCCCTTGTCCCGCCTGCTGTAGCAGGGCGCTTCCTCCTGTTGTACTCGTTCATCCCGACCGCTAGTCGTTGTTGCGCCGGTTTGCCCTGTCGTTTCTGGCAATCGTCCCGCCGCGCTCCCTGTGCTACATAACAGGGTCGGTGCCCTAGCATGCCGTTGGCAGGCCGGCACTCAATGCTCAAGCCGTGGATTGTGGGCGTGAACATCAGCTGAGGAGAGCGAACCATGAACAAGGCAGTTGAAACCCGATTGAACAAGTCCCGTCCCGGTGGCTGGATCCCCCGCGATGGCGCCCATATCGAGCGCTGGATCCGGCGGATCAAGCACTACGTGACCCAGCAGCCGCGTGCGCTGGTGCCCCCCATCGCCGAGCTGCGGGATCTGGTCCATGCCGACCCTGCGCTGCATGCCCAGGCCGAAGCCATGTTCAAGGAAGCCTGGCGCCACAAGCACCTGACCCCGCTCGGTCAGCCAGAGGTACGCTCGTTCGAGGAGTTCCTGGGGCTGCTCAACGGCATCATGACCACGGCACCCGAGGCGTATCAGGACATCCCCAGCCACGAGCCATCCGGTCTCATCGGCTTTCCCATCAATGCTCTGCTCGACTGGCCCATGGCCACCCAGTCCGGCTATCACTTCTTTGCCAACGCCCTGATCAACCAGCAGTTCAAGAAGATCCTCGACTACTGGGCCCAGTTCCTGCAGAGCCCGGCTTCCCGCTACGTGTTGAATGAACCGGTCAGCCGGCTGGATCAGGAGACCCTGGTGGTGCCCTGGCTTGGCAAGGTGGCCAAGGCCGAGATGGTCAAGGTGGCGAACGAGGCGGTCGGGGAGGGGCCCAACCCCACGCCGGGCAGCTTCGAGCAGATCTTCGAGTGCGAGCCGGCGGCCGAATACCACGGGTTCAGCTGCTGGGACGACTTCTTCACCCGACGTTTTCGGGCCGGGGTGCGGCCGGTATCTGCGCCGACGGATGACAGTGTCATCGTCAACGCCTGCGAATCGGCGCCGCTGCAGGTGCGCAAGGAGGTGAGCCGCAGCGATCAGTTCTGGCTCAAGGGGCAGCCCTATTCGCTGGACAACATGCTCGATTTTGACGATCTGGCGCCCCGTTTCGAAGGCGGCACCGTCTACCAGGCCTTCCTCAGTGCGCTCAGCTACCACCGCTGGCACAGCCCGGTGAGCGGCACCATCCGCAAGGTGCGCATCGTCAATGGCACCTACTATCTGGAAAACCAGTTCGAAGGCTTTGCCGACCCGCAGGGGGCGGATCCCAGCGCCCCCAACAATTCCCAGCCGTTCCTCACCTCGGTGGCGACCCGGGCACTCATCTTCATCGAGGCCGACAACCCCAAAATCGGCCTGATGTGCGTGGTGCCGGTGGGGATGGCCGAGGTGTCGAGCTGCGAGATCACGGTGCAGGCGGGGGATCGAGTGCAGAAGGGGGATCCGCTTGGCATGTTCCACTTCGGCGGCTCCACCCACTGCCTGCTGTTCCGCCCCGGTGTCAGGCTGGAGTTCGACTTCCATGGTCAGACCCCAGGGCTGGATGCGACCAATATGCGGCTCAATACCGCCATCGCCCGGGTGAGATAGGGATAATGTTGCCTAAAAAGGCCGCCATATGGCGGCCTTTTTCATTGGCGCGAGGGGCGGGCAGGAACTGGTAAATCGAATGAATAGCGCCATCGTCATAGTCTGAGCGAATGGTGTTGATACGGTGATCAAAATTCACCGGCTCGCCGGGGCTGGCCATAATCGGGGGCCGCCATCGTTGGCCCATCCATACCAAGGAGATCCCATGTCCCCCCGCTTCACCGAATGGACCCAAGCCCTGCAACTGGGGGAGGTGCGGCTCGACATCGCCGCCATCGGCCGCCCGGGTACGCGTGCCCCCGTCGTCTTCCTGCACGGCTTCGGCTCCACCAAGGAGGATTACGCCGACCTCGTCCACCATCCCGACTTCGACGATCGCCCCTTCCTCGCCTGGGATGCCCCCGGCTGCGGGGCAACCACCCTGGACAGGCCGGATCGCATTGATCTGGATCTGCTGGTGCTGACGGCACTCAAGATGATCGAGAGCAAGGGGTTCGGGCGCTTCCATCTGGTGGGCCACTCCATGGGCGGGCTGACCGCCCTGCTGCTGGCATATCGCCATCCCGAGCGGGTGCTCAGCTTCACCAGCATGGAGGGCAACTTGGCGCCGGAGGATTGCTTCCTGAGCCGTCAGGTGCAGGCCTACCCGGCGCAGAGTGACGAGGCCTTCTTCGCCGCCTTCATCGAACGCACCCGCCATGGCCGGGACATGGCGAGCGCCCTCTATGCCGCCAGCCTGCGTCACAAGGTATGCACCGAGGCGGTGCGCCCCATCTTCCGCTCCATGGTGGCCCATTCGGATGAGGGGGGTCTGCTCGGCAAGTTCCTCGCCCTGCCGTGCCCCCGGCACTTCCTGTATGGGGAGCAGAACGCCCACCTCTCCTATCTGGGGGCGCTGTCGCAGGCCGGGGTCAGGCTGACCGAGATCCCCCGCTGCGGCCACTTCCCCATGTATTCGAACCCTGTGCTGATGTGGTGGGCGCTGGCCGAGTTCTTCGAAGAGAGCGAGCGCTACATGGCCGCCGGGTGATACGCGCCCTGGTGGGCATCGAGAGTGCGGGGCCTCCTAGCCCCGCAGCAGCACCATGGCGAGCAACCCGAAGGCGAGGGCGCCGAGGCGGTTGATCCAGCGCCCGCCACCCCCTTGCAGCCAGCGCCGCGCCTTGCGGGCCGAGAAGATGTAGCCGCCGTGCACCAGCACCATCAGCAGGCAGAAGCTGGAAACCAGCAACAGGAACTGCGGCAAATAGGCGCGCCGATGGTCGATAAACTGGGGCAGTATGGAGAGGAAGAAGATCAGCGCATTGGGGTTCGTGAATTGCAGCATGACACCCTCCCAGAACAGCCGGTGGCGGGCCGATGGCGGGTTCTCACCCATCCTGGGAGGGGGGCTGCGCCACAGCTTCACCCCGAGCCAGGCCAGGTAGAGCACGCCGCCGTAGCGCACCCACTCGAAGGCGGTGGGGGAGGTGGCGAGGAGCACCCCCAGGCTGGTGGCGGAGAGGGTGGCCACCCCCAGCACCCCGCAGGTGAGGCCGGCCATGCCGACTAGGGCCGGTCCCAGCCCGTGATTGAGGGCATTGGTGAGGGACTTGAGGGTGCTGGGGCCAGGACTCAGTATGGTGAGCCCTGCCATGGCGATAAACATCAGGTAGGCTTGCACGTCGCTTCCTATGTTGTTGAGAGGGTCGGCGTCATTGTTGTGAGCCTATGCCTATACGTAAAATTCAAAGAAAGTAACGACCCGATTCGAACAGGCTATCAACCATGATCAATTTCCGACTCGTCCGCCATCTCTGGCTGTTTCTGGCAGTGGCCGAGGAGCGCCATTTCGGCCGCGCAGCCCGCCGCCTCGGTATGACCCAGCCGCCCCTGACCGAGCAGATCAAGGTGCTGGAGCATGCCCTGCGGGTGAAGTTGTTCGATCGCACCCCTAAGGGGGTGCAGCTCACCCCGGCGGGTCAGGCGATCCTGCCTGCGGTGCGGCGGCTGGCGGATCAGCTCGAACACCTGGAGCTGGCGGTGCGGGAGGCGGCATCGGGTCAGGTGGGGTTGCTGACCATAGGGGCCATCACCTCCGCCATGCTGGACGAGCTGCCGGCGGTGATCGAGCGGCTCAAGCTGAGCCATCCTGGCGTCACCGTCTCGGTGCGGGAGATAGACAGCGCCGACGCCATCCCGGCGCTGGAGAGCGGCGAACTGGATCTGGCCCTGGTGCGGCTGGCCGGGCGGGATGAGGGGAGTATACGAGTGCGCCCCTTGAAGCAGGACAGGCTGGCGGTGGCCCTGCCCCTGACCCACCCGCTGGCGAGGGAAGCGTCCGTGCCCCTGGCTGCCCTGGCGGAGGATCCCTTCGTCTTGTTCCCCCGCGCCCTCAACCCGGCCTATTTCGATACCCTGATGGCCTGCTGCCACGAGGCGGGCTTCGCTCCCCGGGTGCTGCATGAGGCGCGTACCGTAGCCTCCCAGGTGGCCTTCGTCGGCTGTGGCCAGGGGGTGGCCCTGGTGCCCGAGACCCTGCACAAGAGCGCCCCGGCCAACGTGGTGATCCGCCCCCTGGCGGGAGAGGTGCAGGTGGTAACCACTGCGCTGGCTTGGCACGGGGAGCGCCCGCCCGCGCTGCTGAATTTGCTGCTGACCGAGCTGGGTGGCGAGACCCCGCTCTGAGGTCGCATCGACCCGTCGACAGCTGACGCCTTGCTCGCCGAAACGAGGGCTGGCAGACAGGGATGTCGCCATTTTCGTGATCGGTAGCACGTCCTGCGGCTTAAAAGGCACAAACTGAACGGAGTCACTAAAGTCCCGGTGCCTGTTCGCCGATAGCCTTGATTAAATAAGGGTCTCTCCCTGGCCCGTCACAACAACAAGGATCCGTAGTCATGACACTTTCGTTGCGCGGCAAGCTGCTGGCCACCAGTCTGGGGGTGGTGCTGCTGATGGCCTCACTGCTCGGCATCGTTGCCTTTCACACCCTCAAATCCCGCACCATGAGCGCCATTCAGAGCGAGGCGGTCAACTATGGTCACGCTTACTCGGTCGCCATCGGCGACTGGATGGCGGATCGCAAGAACACGGTGCACGCGCTGGTGAACCTGATCGCCGACAACCCGCAGGCCGAGCTGGTGCCGCATCTGAAGCAGGCCTACACCTCGGGCGGGTTCGGGCTTACCTACTTTGGCTCGACCCTGGGGGTGATGACCCGGCAGGACCCCTCCCTCAACACCGGCAACTATGACCCGCGCGAGCGCCCCTGGTATCAGGACGCGGTGAAGGCGGGGCAGCTCATCGTCACCGCTCCCTATGTCAGCGTCACCATGCAGAAGCTGGTGGTCACCCTCTCCGAGCCGGTGCTGCATCAGGGCGAACTGGTCGGCGCCGTGGGTGCCAACCTGGCGCTCGACAAGCTGATCGACGAGGTGCTGGCGATGCAGGTGCAGGGCGAGGGGTACGCCATGCTGCTCGACAGCAGCGGCCTCATCGTCGGCCACCCCAACAAGGAGCTGGCGCTCAAGCAGATTGGTGAGCTTTCCCCCGACCTGTCGGCGGCCACCTTCCAGCAGTGGGGCCGTGAGAACAACGAGTTGCACGCCGCCACCCTGGACGGGCGTGACGTGCTGCTGGCGGTGCAGCCGGTGGCGGGCACCGACTGGCTGCTGGCCATGGTGATGTATCGCGACGTGCTGGAGGCGCCGCTTGCCACCCTGCTGTGGCAGTTGGTGGGGCTGACCCTGGTGCTGATGCTGGTGTTCAGCGCCCTGCTCACCGCCATGTTCAAGTATCTGTTTGCCGATCTGGGCCGGGTGGCTGGTGCGCTGCACGACATCGCTCACGGCGAGGGGGACCTCACGGTGCACATCAACACTCGCAGCAAGGATGAGGTGGGTCAGCTGGCGGAGAGCTTCAACCAGTTCGTGGCGCGGCTGCACGGCATCGTCAGCCGGCTGCGGGACGTCACCGTCGAGCTGGCGGCCCAGTCCCGCACCCAGGCAGCCGGGGCCCAGTCCCGCAGCCAGCGGGTGCGCCAGCAGCAGGACGAGATCGTGATGGTGGCGACCGCGGTGACCGAGATGGCCTCCGCCACTCAGGAGATCGCCGGCAACGCCGAGTTTGCCGCCACCACCTCGGGCGATGCGGTCAAGCTGGCGGTGGCCGGCCAGTCGCAGGTCGGCCAGAGCCAGCGCAGCATCACGGGGCTGGCGGACGAAGTGGCCGACGCCAGCCAGATCATTGTGGAGCTGGATGCCCACGCCCAGAAGATCAGCGGCATTCTGGCCACCATCAGCGGTATCGCCGAGCAGACCAACCTGCTGGCGCTCAACGCCGCCATCGAGGCAGCCCGGGCCGGCGAACAGGGCCGCGGCTTTGCGGTGGTGGCGGACGAGGTGCGGGTGCTGTCGCGCCGCACCCACGACTCCACCGACGAGATCCAGCAGATGATCGAGACTCTGCAGCAGACTACCCGCCGGGCGGTGAGCGGCATGGAGACCAGCCGCCAGCTGGCGGGTACCAGCGTGGAGGATGCAGAGTCTGCCAACCTGAGCCTGGGGCAGATCAACGAGGCGATCGGCGCCATCAGCGACATGGCGACCCAGATTGCGGCGGCGGCCGAAGAGCAGACCTCGGTCACCAGCGAGATCAGCCGCAACACCGAGAACATCCGCCACGTCTCTCAGGAGCTGGCCGAGCAGGCCAATCAGGAGGCGGCACAAGCGGCCGAGCTGAAGGGGCTGACCGAGCGGCTGGAGCAGGAGATTGGCCGCTTCCGGCTCTGATTATCGCTCGAACGTCCATGAAAAAGGGCAGCCCGCGGGCTGCCCTTTCTTGTTTCACGATAGGTTCAGGGGGTCTGTTTGACCCAGATCAGCTGATCGGTGGCAAAGCCCAGCGACTTCGCCTTGGCGATCAGCGCGTCCACCTTCTCCTTGGGCGGATTGGGTGAGCGGGCGAGGATCCAGAGATAGTCGTGGTTGTAGCTGGTCACCAGCGAGAGCTGGTAATCGGGATCCAGTTCGATGACGTTGTAGCCGCCGTAGAAGGGGCCGAAGAAGCTCACCTTGAGCCGTGCCTCGTCCGGTTTGTCGACGAAGTAGGCCTTGCCCTCGGCTTCGCGCCAGCTGCCGTCACTCTGCTTGCCGCGGTTGAGTACCTTGACCCCGCCGTCGTCGCGCAGGCTGTAGGTGGCGCTCACCTGCTCCAGCCCCCGCTCGAAACCGTGGTCGAGACGGGCGATCTCGTACCAGGTGCCGAGGTAGCGGTCGAGTTGGAAGCCGGTAACGGGGCGGATGCCGTCGGCGAGACCGGTACAGGCCGTCAGCAGGCAGGCGGTGAGCAGGCAAAGCAGTGCACGCATGAACAATTCCTCTCTGGTTATCCCTCTATGATGCGCAGCTGGCCTTCCCGAAAGCGGGAGGCCTGATCCGTCGGCGTGCTGCCGAAGAAGCGCTTGTACTCCCGGCTGAACTGGGAGTTGCTCTCGTAGCCGACCCTGGTCGCTGCGGTGCCCGCCTTGATGCCGTCGTGCAGCATCATCATCCGCGCCTTGTGGAGGCGAAACGACTTGATGTACTGCAGCGGCGAGGTGGCGGTGACCGCCTTGAAGTGGTGGTGGAAGGCGGAGACGCTCATGTTCACCTCCCGCGCCAGCTCCTCCATGGTCAGGTTGTCGGCGTAACGCGACTCTATCATACGCAGCACCCGGGCAATCTGGCCCACGTGGTTGTGGCGATTGGCGAGTGCCTGCAGCGCCAGGCCACCCCCTTCGTGCAGGGCATAAAACAGCATCTCCCGCACCGTCTGCGGCCCCAGCACTCTGGCGTGGTGGGGTTTGTCCATCAGATCGATCAGCCGCTCGGCGGCGCAGAACATGGCCTCCGACAGCGGCACCGAGTGCACGCCGCTCTTTTGCGGGGCGGGGGCGGGCAGGGCATCCCCCAGCTCCAGCAGCAACTCCTGCAGGGTCACCAGGTTGATCTCGAGGGAGAAGCCGATGAGGGGCTGCTCGGGGGAGGCGAAGCACTCGCACTCGCAGGGCAGCGGCAGGGTCATCAGCAGGTAGTGGTTGGGGTCGTAGCGAAACACCTGGTCCGCCAGATAGCCCACCTTGTGCCCCTGCAGGATCACTATCATCCGCGGCTGATAGAGCACCGGGGTGCGGCCGTGGTATTCGGTGGTGTAGATGAGGCTCACCTGATCCACCGGCGAGGGGGTGATGCCGGGGGCGGTGACGTGGCGGGCCAGCTTGGCGGCGAGATCGGTGTAGCGGGTCTGCATGGGATGCTCTTGGGTTCTATTTTGGCTGCTTTGTAGGAATAGGCAAAAATAAAGCAGGATGTTGCCTTGATGGTATTGGTTGTCTGGAGAAAAATGCAATCACATTTTTGCGGCCAGGCCGCCAGATACTCACAAAGGCAATGTCGATGAACAACTTTACCCTGCATACCCCGACCAAGATCCTGTTCGGCAAGGGCCAGGTCGCCCAGCTGCGTGAACAGCTGCCGCGCGATGCCCGCATCCTCATCACCTACGGCGGCGGCAGCGTGGTGCGCAGCGGCCTGCTGGCCCAGATCCGCAGCGAGTTGGCCGGCATGACCCTGTTTGAATTCGGGGGCATCGAGCCCAACCCCACCTATGAAACCCTGATGGGAGCGGTCGAGCTGGCCCGCGCCGAGCGGGTCGACTTCCTGCTGGCCGTCGGCGGCGGCTCCGTGCTCGACGGCACCAAGTTCATCGCCGCGGCCGCCCACTATGATCCGGCCCGGGATCCCTGGCACATCCTCGAGACCGTGGGCAACGAAGTGCGCTCCGCCATTCCGCTCGGCGCCGTGCTGACCCTGCCGGCTACCGGTTCCGAGATGAACATGGGCGCCGTGGTGACCCGTCGCAGCAGTGGCGACAAGGTGCACTTCTTCTCGCCCTTCGTGATGCCGCGCTTCGCCGTGCTCGATCCGGTGCTGACCTACACCCTGCCGGCCCGTCAGGTGGCCAACGGGGTGGTGGATGCCTTCATCCACATCCTGGAGCAGTACCTCACCTATCCGGTCAACGCCAAGGTGCAGGATCGCTTCGCCGAAGGCCTGCTGCTGACCCTGCTGGAAGAGGGCCCCAAGGCGCTGGTGGAACCGGAAAACTATGAGGTGCGCGCCAACATCATGTGGAGCGCCACCCTGGCGCTGAACGGCCTGATCGGGGCCGGCGTACCGCAGGACTGGGCGACCCATATGCTGGGCCACGAGATCACCGCCCTGCACGGCCTCGACCACGCCCAGACCCTGGCGGTGGTGCTGCCGGCCCTGCTGCAGGCCAAGCGTCAGCAGAAACACGCCAAGCTGCTGCAATACGCCGAGCGGGTGTGGGGTCTGCGCAGCGGCAGTGAAGCGGAGCGCATTGATGGCGCCATTGCCGCCACCCGCGACTTCTTCGAGCGGATGGGGGTCAAGACCCGGCTGCGGGATTACGGCGTGGCGGACGCAGGAATTGATACCCTGCTCGGCAAGCTGGCAGAACACGGCATGACCGCCATCGGCGAGCACGGTGATATCGACCTGGTGCAGAGCCAGCATATTTATGAGGCGGCCTGGTAAGCGGGGCGCACTGGCCCGCCACCATCGAAACGATTAAATAGCAGGGGCCGGATCCGCTCGTTTGGCGGGTAGCCGGCCCCTTGTCTGTTACAAAACAGTTACTTTTTTCGTTTTCGGCCCGATATCTGTGATCCGTGCGGATTTCGTAAGAACAAAAAGCGCTAAGATAGAGGGCCGGTAAAACATTTTTTTTGACTGGTTGGATCACTTTTTCCAGCGCTTTTTACTGGTATAAGTCGCTAATTTGGTTTGTTTTTTTAAATCATGGTCCGGGATGGGCTGAATTCTGTACGCGCCCCGCCGGGACTGCGGTTGTAATAAAACTCCAAAATTTGATACTAATCACCTTCGCGCCTGAAAAGCGGGGGCCTGGCCATGACAGGAGGTTGAGGTAAAGCCTACTGATTTTCATAACAAAGGGCCCGTGACCTGCACTTTGGTCATGTCTTGTTTCGCCAGAAATGCGACACTGGGCAGCGATTGTTTATTAACCATCAGGGAATAGTCATGCAGATTGGAATACCGAGAGAGAGTCTCGCCGGTGAGACCCGGGTCGCAGCGACCCCGGCCACCGTTGAGCAGCTGAAAAAGCTCGGCTTCGAGGTCGCCATCGAGGCCGGTGCCGGCCTGCTGGCCAGCTTCGATGATGCCGCCTTCGAGGCTGCCGGTGCCAGCGTGGTGCCGAGCGTCTGGCAAGCCGACCTCATCTTCAAGGTCAATGCGCCGACCGATGCCGAGATCGCACAAATTAAAGATGGTGCCACCCTGGTGAGCTTCATCTGGCCTGCCCAGAACCCTGAGCTGGTCAAGAAGCTGTCCGCGCGCAACATCAATGTGATGGCGATGGACATGGTGCCGCGGATCTCCCGTGCCCAGTCCCTCGATGCCCTCTCCTCCATGGCCAACATCGGTGGCTATCGCGCCGTGGTGGAAGCCGCGCACCAGTTTGGTCGCTTCTTCACCGGCCAAATCACCGCAGCCGGCAAGGTGCCGCCCGCCAAGGTCCTGGTGATCGGTGCCGGCGTAGCCGGTCTGGCCGCCATCGGTACTGCCGGTTCCCTCGGTGCCATCGTGCGTGCGTTCGATACCCGTCTGGAAGTGGCCGAGCAGATCGAGTCCATGGGTGGCGAGTTCCTCAAGCTGGACTTCGGTGGCGAGGATGGTTCCTCCTCCGACGGTTACGCCAAGGTGATGAGCGAAGAGTTCATCGCGGCCGAGATGGCGCTGTTTGCCCAGCAAGCCAAGGAAGTGGACATCATCATCACTACCGCCCTGATCCCGGGCAAGCCGGCACCCAAGCTGATCACCAAAGAGATGGTGGACAGCATGAAGCCGGGCTCGGTGATCGTGGACATGGCTGCCCAGGCTGGCGGCAACTGCGAATACACAGTGCCGGGTGAACTGCATGTCACCGGCAACGGCGTCAAGGTGATTGGTTACACCGATCTGCCGGGCCGCCTGCCTGCCCAATCCTCCCAGCTCTACGGTACCAACCTGGTCAACCTGATGAAGCTGATGTGCAAGGAGAAGGACGGCAACGTTGCCATCAACTTCGAAGACGTGGTGCAGCGCAACATGACGGTGATCCAGGCCGGTGAAGTGACCTTCCCGCCGCCCGCCATCTCGGTCTCTGCCGCCCCGCAAAAACCGGCTGCCGCCAAACCGGCCGCCAAGAAGGAAGCGGCCAAGCCCTCCAACAAGAAGTTCGTGTTCGGTGCCCTTGGCATCGCCGCCTTCGGTTGGGTTGCTGCCGTGGCGCCTGCGGCGTTCCTCTCCCACTTCACCGTATTCATCCTGGCCTGCGTGGTCGGTTACTACGTGGTGTGGAACGTCTCTCACGCCCTGCACACGCCGCTGATGTCGGTCACCAATGCCATCTCCGGCATTATCGTGGTCGGTGCCCTGCTGCAGATTGGGCAAGGGTCGACCCTGGTCACCGCATTGGCCTTCGTCGCCGTGCTGATTGCCAGTATCAACATCTTCGGTGGCTTCACCGTCACTCAGCGCATGCTGAAGATGTTCCGTAAGGATTAAGGGGGTTTAACGTGTCTCAAGGACTGGTAACAGCATCCTATATCGTTGCCGCCGTGCTCTTCATCCTCAGTCTCGCGGGACTGTCGAAGCAAGAGACGGCCAAGCATGGCAACCTGTTCGGTATCGCGGGGATGGCCATCGCCCTGCTCGCGACCGTGTTCAACCCGGAAACCAGTGGCGTGCACTGGATCATTCTGGCCATGGTGATCGGCGGTGCCATCGGCGTGCGTCTGGCGCTCAAGGTCGAGATGACCGAGATGCCCGAGCTGGTGGCCGTGCTGCACAGCTTCGTGGGGATGGCGGCCGTGCTGGTGGGCTTCAACAGCTTCATCGATCTGCACCCCTCCGCGCCTGCTGAAGTGGTTGTGTCCGTCGGTTCCAACCTGGATGCCACCCTGGCAGCCGCGCGCGCGGCGTTCGAGCAGGCGGCCAGCGTCGCCCAGGTCGAGCACCTCTCCGGCGCCATGCTGAACATCCACCTGGTCGAGATCTTCCTCGGCGTCTTCATCGGTGCGGTGACCTTCACCGGTTCCGTGGTGGCGTTTGGCAAGCTGCGTGGTCTCATCTCCTCCAAGCCGCTGATGCTGCCGCACCGCCACAAGCTGAACCTGCTGGCCGTGGTCGCCTCGCTGGCGCTGATGGTCTATTTCGTCAACGCGGGCGGTTCTACCTTCGCCCTGCTGGTGATGACCCTGATCGCCTTCGCCTTCGGCTGGCACCTGGTGGCCTCCATCGGTGGCGCCGACATGCCGGTGGTGGTTTCCATGCTGAACTCCTACTCCGGTTGGGCGGCAGCGGCGGCGGGCTTTATGCTTTCCAATGACCTGCTGATCGTGGTGGGTGCGCTGGTGGGTTCCTCCGGTGCGATCCTCTCTTACATCATGTGCAAGGCGATGAACCGCTCCTTCATCTCGGTGATCGCCGGTGGCTTCGGCTCCGACGGCGTGGCCTCCACGGCCGACCAGGAGATGGGCGAATACCGCGAAACCAGCGCTGAAGACGTGGCTGACCTGCTGAAGAATTCCAGCTCCGTCATCATCACCCCGGGCTACGGCATGGCGGTGGCACAGGCCCAGTATCCGGTGGCCGAGATCACCCAGAAGCTGCGTGATCGCGGTGTCAAGGTGCGCTTCGGTATTCACCCGGTGGCCGGTCGTCTGCCAGGCCACATGAACGTGCTGCTGGCGGAAGCAAAAGTCCCGTATGACATCGTGCTGGAAATGGACGAGATCAACGAAGACTTCAGCGATACCGACACAGTGCTGGTGATCGGTGCCAACGACACCGTCAACCCCGCCGCCATGGAAGATCCGGGCAGCCCCATCGCCGGCATGCCGGTGCTGGAAGTGTGGAAGGCGCAGAACGTCATCGGCTTCAAGCGCTCCATGAACACTGGCTATGCCGGTGTGCAGAACCCGCTGTTCTTCAAGGAGAACACCCAGATGCTGTTTGGCGATGCCAAGGCCAGCGTCGAGGCTATCCTGAAAGCGCTGTAAGCGCCGGAGAGGAAAGCAAAAAAGGAGGCTCCGGCCTCCTTTTTTATTACTCACTTTTTGGTATATCCTCAGCCAATACACAGAGGAGATCACTGCATGGTGTGGCGTAAAGGATGGATCCTGCTTTGCCTCTGGTGGGGGTGGGCGGCACAGGCGAGCGAGCCACCGACCCTGACCCTGCTGACCGAGCTGTGGCCGCCCTATGTGATGCGGCTCGATGACGGCAGCCTGGGCGGTGCCGATCTGGAGCTGGCCCGCACCGTGCTCAAGCGGATGGGTTACCGGACCACGGTCAAGGTACTGCCCTGGAAGCGGGTGCTGCAGGAGGCCAGGTTCCAGCGTGGTGACGCCATCGTCGATGCCTTCTTCGAAGAGCGCCGGCTGGAGTGGTTGCACTATCCGGATGAACCCCTCTCCCAGAGCGGGGAGGTGCTCTTCTTCCCGTTCGCCCGGCCCGTCGACTTCCAGGGGCTGGCCAGCCTCAAGGGGCTGCGTATCGGTACCCAGGCCGATTACGCCTACGGCGAGGAGTTCCTCACCTCGGCCCTGTTTACCCGGGTGGCCATGACCGGGGAGAGCAACATGATCAAGCAGTTGCACCTGATGATGGCGGGGCGGCTCGATGCCGTTGTGATGAACCAGATGGTGGGCCGTTACCTGCTCAAGGGACAGGGGCTGCAGGATCAGGTCGGTCACAGCGAAAAACTGGTGAGCGAGAGCAACCGCAATTTCCTCGCCTTCACCCACAGGCCTGGCAACGAGCGGCTGGCCTATCAGTTCTCCCTCGCCCTCAAGGCCTTCAAGCAGACCCCCGAATATCAATCCCTGCTGACCCGTTACGGGCTCTGACTCCTTCCGCTGCCGGCTGAACCAGGTCGGCAGCGACCTGCCGTGCGCTTGTTCACATTTTGTGGCACTTCACCGCCAGTTGGGCATAATGCCTGCGCAAAAAGCGAAGCGGCTCAAATTTATTTGAGTCCTATTGCTTTAGAGTTACCAAAAGTTGATCGGATGGCCCAACGACTCAGGCGGCCCCGATCATCGGCTCGGCCCTCGACCGGCTGCAGCCGACCCGGCATCTCCCGCCATACTGGTTATATGTCGCTCCGCCATTGTGGAGCGGACAGCACAATGACAAGCCCGCATCGGGCACCGTGAACATGAGACACATCGCAATGAAAGCACAATGGACCGACTTTATTACCCTGCTCAAGCGTGAAGTGGTGCCGGCCCTTGGCTGCACCGAGCCCATGTCGGTGGCGCTGGCGGCGGCCAACTGCCGCAAGCTGCTGGGACAGGTGCCGACCCGCGTCAGCGTCTGGGTCAGCGGCAATCTGTTCAAGAACGGCATGGGGGTCGGCGTGCCGGGTACCGGCATGATAGGCCTGCCGGTGGCGGCCGCCGTCGGCATCACCGGCGGCAACCCGGATGCCGGGCTGGAGGTGCTCAAGACACTCACGCCGGATCAGGTGGAAGCCGCCAAGGCCCTGCTGCCCGCCATCAAGGTGGATGTGAAGGACGTGCCGGACGTGCTCTACGCCGAGGTGCTGGCACAGGTGGAGGGGCACAGCGCCCGGGTGGTGATCTGTACCGACCACACTCGCATCATCCTGATGGAGCGTGACGGCGAGGTGCTGATGGCGCAGGACAGCGCCCCCGGCGTGCAGATCCAGGCCGCCCCTTCCAGCAAGCCCACCATGACCCTGCGCGAGATTGTCGATTTTGCCCTGCAGGTGCCGCTGGCCGAGATCGACTTCATCCGCGAGGCGGCCACCATGAACCAGGCGCTGGCAGATGAAGGGCTGCAGGGCTATGGCCTGCGCATCGGCAAGATCCTCACCGAGCAGGTGGAGCGCAAGCTGCTCTCCGATGATCTGATGACCCTGGCCATGCGTTTGTCGTCCGCCGCCTCCGATGCGCGGATGGATGGCGCCATGCTGCCCGCCATGTCCAATTCGGGCTCCGGCAACCAGGGCATTGCCGCCACCATGCCGGTGGTGGCGGCTGCCCGCTTCCTGCAGGCGAGCGATGAGCAGCTGACCCGGGCGCTGGTGATGAGCCACCTGGTGGCCATCTACATCAAGACCTACCAGAACAAGCTGTCGGCCCTCTGCGCCGCCAGCACCGCCGCCATGGGGGCGGGGGCCGCCATCACCTGGCTGCTGGGCGGCCAGTTCGAGCAAATTAGTCACTGTATCAACAACATGATCGGCGACGTTTCCGGTATTATCTGCGACGGCGCGGGCAGCGCCTGTTCCATGAAGGTCTCTACCTCCACCTCGGCGGCGGTCAAATCGTCGCTGATGGCCATCAACAACCTGCACGTGCCCCAGAGCGAAGGCATCGTCTCCGACGATGTGGATCAGACCATCGCCAACCTGGGCCGCCTCTCCAAACAGGGGATGCTGGATACCGATATCGAGATCATCAACATCATGCGGGCCAAGCAACAAGGCAAGGCCGAGTGATGCAAGAGGGTGGCGCAGGCCACCCTCCGTTTTTCTGCCTGTTGACGCCACCCCGGTCACACCGGGGGGCGGGCCGCCACGATGCGGCACGTTTCAGGGAGGAGTGTGCACTGGACACTCGTCCGTATACCTCGGGCCCGGCCCGATCATTTGGGGAATATCGTCATGACTCTTAGCGTTATAGGTAATCTGGCCATCCTGGTCATGTTGCTGCTGTTTCTCTATCGGTTGCAGCAAACCCACGTCAGCTTCACCCGCCGGGTCTTCTCGGGGCTGGGGCTGGGCATCCTGTTCGGCGCCGCCTTGCAACTCTTGTATGGTGCCGGCTCCAGCGTGCTGGTGCAGACCGGTGACTACCTGGATATCGTCGGCAGCGGCTATGTGAAGCTGCTGCAGATGATCATCACCCCGCTCATCATGGTTTCCATCATAGGCGCCATCCTCAAGCTCAACGGCGGCACCGCCCTTGGCAAGATCAGCGCCATGACCATAGGCGTGCTGATCTTCACCACCATGATTGCCGCCGGGGCGGGCATCCTGATGTCCAACCTGTTCGGCCTGACCGCCGAGGGACTCACCGCCGGCGCCGCAGAGACCGCCCGCGGCGCTGCCCTGCAGACCACCCTCGGCAGCGTCGAGAGCATGTCCTTTGCCAAGATGGTGCTGGAGTTCATCCCGGCCAACCCCTTCCTCGACATGACGGGCGCGCGCAAGACTTCCACCATCGCCGTGGTGATCTTCTCCATCTTCATCGGCCTCTCCGCCACCGGCATCGCCCGCAAGAAGCCGGAGATCTTCGCGAGCTTCAGTCACTTCATGCAGGTTGCCCACGTCATCGTGATGCGGATGGTGACCCTGGTGCTGCGCCTCACCCCCTACGGCGTGTTGGCGCTGATGACCAAGGTGGTGTCCGGCTCCAACTATGCTGACATCCTCAATCTGCTCAGCTTCGTCATGGCTTCCTACGGCGCCATCGCCATCATGTTTGCGGTGCACCTGCTGCTGGTGAGCCTGGTGGGCATCAACCCGGCTCGCTATCTGAAGAAGATCATGCCGGTGCTGGCCTTTGCCTTCACCTCCCGCACCAGTGCGGGCTCCATCCCGATGAACGTGCAGACCCAGACCAAGGCGCTCGGCATTCCTGAGGGGATCGCCAACTTCGCCGCCTCGTTCGGTTCGACCATCGGCCAGAACGGCTGCGCCGGCATCTATCCGGCCATGCTGGCGGTGATGATTGCGCCGACTGTGGGGGTCAACCCCATGGATCCGGGCTTCATCATGACCCTGATCGCCATCATCACAGTCAGCTCCTTCGGGGTGGCCGGGATTGGCGGCGGTGCCACCTTCGCCGCCTTGATCGTGCTCTCTGCGCTGGACTTCCCGGTGGCGCTGGCCGGTCTGCTCATCTCCATCGAGCCGCTGATCGACATGGGCCGTACCGCCCTCAACGTCTCCGGCTCCATCACCGCCGGTACCGTCACCAGCCGTTTGCTGGGGGAGACCGACATGGCGGTGTTCAACAGCGAGCACGAGGTGTGTCTGGACGGCGAAGAGTCCACCATCTGATCCGTCTGTCCGGGGGAGTCGACCCTGCCCCGGCGAGCAACCAATGAAGAGAGCGGGGAGGGCATGCCCTCCCCGTTGCATGGAAAGGAGCGAGTATGAGAATCGTGATCATCGGTGGCGAAGCCGCCGGCATGAGTGCGGCCGCCAAGGCGCGCCGACTGGTCAAAGAGGCCGAGATAGTGGTGTATGAGGCATCCGAGGTGATCTCCTTCGGCGCCTGCGGTCTGCCCTACTTCGTTGGCGACGAGTTTCAGGAGCCCGGCTACATGGCCGAGTTCACCCCGGAGCAGTTCGTCGCCAAGGGGATCGAGGTCAAGACCGGCCACCGGGTGCTGGGCCTGGATGCTGCCGCCCAGACGCTGACAGTGGAGCACAAGGGTGACACCTTCACCGATCGCTACGATCGGCTGATGATCGCCACCGGCGCCCGCGAAGTGATGCCCCCCATCCCCGGCCTGCAGCAGGAGGGGGTATTCGGCCTGCGCCGGATGGCCGACGGGTTGGTCCTCAAGGCCGCCGTGCAGGACCAGGCCAACATCCGTGCCCTGGTGATCGGCTCCGGCTTTATCGGGCTGGAGGTGGTGGAGGCGCTGGTGCATCAGGGCAAAGAGGTGCGTCTCATCGAGCTGGCCGAGCGGGTCATCCCCGATGCGTTTGATGGCGAGATCACCCAGCATATCGAGACCGAACTGCGCGAGCAGGGGGTCTCCCTTCATGTCGGCGAGCGAGTTGAAGCGCTGCTGGGGGAGGGCCGGGTGACCGGTGTGCGTACCAGCCATGGCGAGTACGAGGCCGACATCGTGGTGGTCTGCACCGGGGTCAAACCCAACACCGAGTTCCTGGCCGATACCGGCATCGAGCGGCTCGGCAACGGCGCCATCAAGGTGGACCGGCAGGGGCGCAGCTCGCTGGCCAACGTCTGGTCGGCCGGTGACTGTGCCAGCGTCTGGCACAGTGTGAAGCAGCAGCAGGTCTATGTGCCGCTTGCCACCATCGCCAACAAGCTGGGGCGCATGGTGGGCGAGAACCTGGCCGGTGCCGAGCAGGAGTTCCCGGGCACTCTCGGCTCTGCCGCGCTCAAGGTGCTGGGGCTGGAGGCGGGCCGTACCGGTCTTTCCGAGCAGGAAGCCAAGGCGATGGGCATCGACTATCGCACCGTGGTGATCAAGGACAAGTGCCACACCAACTACTGCCCGGGCCAGTCCGACATTCACGTCAAGCTGGTATACGAGGCGGGCAGCAAGCGGCTGCTGGGGGGTCAGATCCTCGGTCGCAAGGGGGCGGTACACCGCATCGACGCGCTGGCGGTTGCCATCACCATGGGGGTGACCACCGAGCAGCTCGGCATGCTGGACTTTGCCTATGCGCCACCCTTCTCCCGCACCTGGGATGTGCTCAACGTGGCGGGCAACGTCGCCAAGTAACGTACGGCATGACGGCGTGGCTGATGTGCGCCGTCTCTCCCCATGCCGCCGGCACGGGGGAAAGGGGTATGTCCTTCATGAACGGCGCCCATAAAAAAACCGGAGCCAGTGGCTCCGGTTTTTCATTGCGTTGCTGCGAGTCAGCCGCGGCCGAGACGATTGTCCGGGTAGTTCTTGGCCAGCACTTCGCGGGCATGCTGGGCCAGGGTCGGCATCTTCAGGCTGTCGTAGGAGTTGATCATGATCTCCAGCGCCTTCTCTGTTTCGGCCGTGTCGGGATAGGTCTCGACGATCAGCTTGGCGCGGTTGGCGGCGGCGATCAGCGCATCACGCTTCACGTAGTACTCGGCCACGCTCAGGTCGTAACGGGCAAGCCGGTTCTTCAGACCGATCATGCGGGCACGGGCATCGGCGGCATAGACGCTGTTGGGATAGTTCTGCAACAGGGTCTTGAAATCCTGGAAGGCCTGACGGGCATAGGAGGGGTCTTTGTCGTCCCGATTGATGCCCAGGAAGTCCTGGAAGAAGTTGTAATCGCCGGCCATGTTGGTCAGACCGCGCATGTAGAATACGTAATCGATATTTTTATGCGCCGGATTGAGGCGGATAAAACGGTCGATATTGGCGATCGCCTGGGCAGTATCATCCTGCTTGTAGTAGGCGTAAATGAGGTCGAGCTGAACCTGATTGGAGTAGGCGCCGAAAGGATAGCGCGAGTCCAAAGCTTCCAGTAACTCGATAGCATTCAGGTAGTTACCGGCATCCAGCTTGAGGCGTGCTTTCTGGTACAGGGTCTCCGGCGGTTCGTCCGGTACCTTGGGTTTGGTGCTGGAACAGCCTGTGATCAAGGTAGCGACCAAGGCGAGCGACATCAGCAGGTGAGACTTCTTTCCCATCAACAACATCCGGTCCATTTCCACGAAATTGGCAAAGTATCCGTTATGCTTGGCTAAAAGAAAAGCTAGAATACCCGGATTATTTCGAATTGATACCCCCCGCTCAAGAGACCATACATGAGCCAGCATATTGAACTGACAGGCGAATTCCAGGATCACCAATTCGGGCAGCGACTCGACCAGGCCCTGGCCGAATTGTTTCCAGACTACTCCCGCACCCGCATCAAGGAGTGGATTTTACAGGACAGAGTGACCCTGGATGGTCAGGTTGCCAATACCCCGCGCGAGAAAGTGCTGGCCGGGCAGAAGGTACATGTGGATGTCGAGCTGGCGGATGATACCCGTTGGGATGCCCAGAACATCGAGCTCAACATCGTCTATGAAGATGAACACATTCTGGTGATCGACAAGCCGGCCGGTCTGGTGGTCCACCCGGGCGCAGGCACGCCGGATGGCACCATTCTCAACGCCCTGCTGCACCGCTACCCCGCCATCGCCGAGGTGCCCCGCGCCGGTATCGTGCACCGTCTGGATAAAGACACCACGGGGCTGATGGTGGTCGCCAAGACCATTCCGGCCCAGACCCATCTGGTGGAAGCGCTGCAGGCGCGCCAGATCACCCGTGAGTACGAAGCCATCGCCATCGGTCACATGACTGCCGGCGGTACCGTCGATGCCCCCATCGGCCGTCACCCGACCCAGCGTACCCACATGGCCGTGGTGCCCAATGGGCGCGAGTCCGTCACCCACTACCGGGTGCACGAGAAGTTCCGTGGCCACACCCGTCTGCGGCTGCGACTGGAAACCGGTCGTACCCACCAGATCCGTGTCCACATGGCCCACATCAAGCATCCGCTGGTGGGGGATCCCGCTTACGGTGGCCGTCTGCGTCTGCTGCGCAACGCCACCCCCGAGCTGACCGAGGCCCTGCGTGGCTTCCATCGTCAGGCACTGCATGCCACCATGCTGAAGCTGGCACATCCCATCACGGGTGAAGTGATGGAATGGCACTCCCCTACGCCGCAGGACATGCTGGACCTGATGGAAGTGCTGAGGGCGGATACCCTGGCCAATCCGGACGATTTGGTCTGGAACTGATGAAGAGGGCGGCTCTGCGACGATTCCTGCCGTAACCCGCCCTGCATGACCTGATATGGGGCCCCTTGACTGGTTGCAGCCAAGGGGCCCCGTTTTATATGAAGGAGAGGAGCCACAGATGAAATGGATCGAACCCGACTGGCCGGCACCGGCCAAGGTCAGCGCCCTGTCGACCACCCGTGACGGCGGTATCAGCGAGGGGGTCTTTGCCGGCCTCAACCTGGGGGCCCACGTGGGGGACGAGCCGGCACGGGTCGAGGCCAACCGGACCCGGCTGCAGCAGGCGGCGGGGATCCCCGGCACTCTCAACTGGCTCAATCAGGTGCACGGTACCGCGGTGCATCCCGTCAGCCGCGACTATGGCTGTGCGCCGGATGCGGATGCCGCCTGCGCCCGTGAGGCGGGTCAGGCCTGCATCGTGATGACCGCCGACTGCCTGCCGGTGCTGTTCTGCGATCGGGCCGGCACTGTGGTGGCCGCCGCCCACGCCGGCTGGCGCGGGCTGCAGGGTGGCGTATTGGAGGCGAGCATCGCCGCCATGGGCTGCGAGCCGGGCGAGATCCTGGCCTGGCTGGGTCCGGCCATCGGCCCCACTGCGTTTGAAGTGGGTGGCGAGGTGCGCGAGGCCTTTGTGGCCGAGCAGGCCGAGGCGGCTGCTGCGTTCGTCCCTTCGCCCAACAAAGGGAAATGGCTGGCGGATATCTACCAGCTGGCCCGACTGCGCCTAGCACGCGCCGGTGTCACCGCCGTCTATGGCGGCGAACATTGCACCTTCAGCGACAGTGAGCAGTTCTACTCTTATCGTCGCAACGGCCAGACCGGCCGCATGGCCTCGATTATCTGGCTGGCTGAGTAAGTGTCTGGGGAAGTTCCCCATACAGCGAGCAGTGCTACTGCCCATGTCGTCGCAACGGCCAGACCGGTCGCATGGCCTCGATTATCTGGCTGGCGTCCTGACGACGCTTCCCGCCCTGCATCTTGCCGGGCGGGGATCCTGCCTGCTTTCCGCTTTGCAGAAAAAATAACCAGCCCCGCCCCTTGAAATAGTCCGTACGGGCCTCATCTTTCATCTCAGAAAGTTATGTTGTTTGCCGCGCAAGCGGCGTCTGTCTTGAAAGGGGGAGTGCAATGCGCCTCGATCGCCTGACCAGCAAATTCCAGATTGCTATTTCCGATGCCCAGTCTTTGGCACTGGGTCGTGACCACCAATTCATCGAACCCGTTCACCTGATGACCGCCCTGGTCAATCAGGATGGCGGCTCCATCCGTCCGCTGCTCACCCTGACCGGGATGGACATCAATTCTCTGCGCTCGCGCCTCGGCGAAGAGCTGGATCGCCTGCCGCGCGTCAGCGGCGTGGAAGGGGACGTGCAGCTCTCCAACGGCCTCGGCCGGCTGCTCAACGTCTGCGACAAGCTGGCTCAGCAGCGCAAGGATCAGTTCATTTCGTCCGAACTGTTCGTGCTGGCGGCCCTCGACGAGAAGGGGACGCTGGGCGAGCTGCTGCGTGCCCAGGGGCTGACCAAGGAGAAACTCGAAGCGGCCATCGACAAGGTGCGTGGCGGCAAGAAGGTGGAAGATGCCAACGCCGAGGAGAATCGCCAGGCGCTGGAGAAATACACCATCGATCTGACCGAGCGGGCCGAGATCGGCAAGCTCGACCCGGTGATCGGCCGGGATGACGAAATCCGCCGCACCATTCAGGTGCTGCAACGCCGTACCAAGAACAACCCGGTGCTGATCGGTGCCCCCGGCGTCGGCAAGACCGCCATCGTTGAAGGGCTGGCCCAGCGCATCATCAATGGCGAGGTGCCGGAAGGGCTCAAGAACAAGCGGGTGCTGTCGCTCGACATGGGGGCGCTGGTGGCCGGTGCCAAGTATCGCGGCGAGTTCGAAGAGCGGCTCAAGGCCGTGCTGAACGATCTGGCCAAGGAGGAGGGCAACGTCATCCTCTTCATCGACGAGCTGCACACCATGGTCGGCGCCGGCAAGGGTGAAGGGGCCATGGATGCGGGCAACATGCTGAAACCGGCGCTGGCCCGTGGCGACCTGCACTGCGTCGGTGCCACCACGCTGGACGAGTACCGCCAGTACATCGAGAAGGATGCCGCGCTGGAGCGCCGCTTCCAGAAGGTACTGGTGGAGGAGCCGAGCGTGGAGGACACCATCGCCATCCTGCGCGGCCTGAAGGAGCGTTACGAACTGCACCACCATGTGCAGATCACTGACCCCGCCATCGTGGCGGCGGCCCAGCTGTCGCACCGCTATATCGCGGATCGCCAGCTGCCGGACAAGGCCATCGACCTCATCGACGAGGCGGCGGCCAGCATCCGGCTCCAGATCGACTCCAAGCCCGAGTCCCTCGACCGACTCGAGCGGCGCATCATCCAGCTCAAGCTGGAGCAGCAGGCGCTGATGAAGGAGGATGATGACGCCAGTCGCAAGCGGCTCGAGTTGATCAATCAGGAAATCAGCGAAAAAGATCGTGAATACAACGAGCTGGACGAGGTGTGGAAGGCCGAGAAGGCCGCCCTCGCCGGCACCCAGCACATCAAGGCGGCCCTCGAGCAGGCCCGCCAGGATCTCGACGTGGCGCGCCGCGCAGGCGATCTGGGCCGGATGTCCGAGCTGCAGTACGGCCGCATTCCGGAGCTGGAGAAACAGCTGGATCTCGCCACCCAGGCCGAGATGCAGGAGACCAGCCTGCTGCGCAACCGGGTCACCGACGTGGAGATTGCCGACGTCTTGGCCCGCTGGACCGGTATTCCGGTGGCCCGCATGCTGGAAGGGGAGCGCGACAAGCTGCTGCGGATGGAAGATCAGCTGCACAGCCGGGTGATCGGCCAGGAAGAGGCGGTCGAGGCGGTTTCCAACGCCATTCGCCGCTCCCGTGCCGGGCTGTCCGACCCGAACCGCCCCATCGGCTCCTTCCTGTTCCTGGGGCCCACCGGGGTGGGCAAGACCGAGCTGTGCAAGGCGCTGGCCGAGTTCCTGTTCGATACCCAGGACGCCATGGTGCGGATCGACATGTCGGAGTTCATGGAGAAACACAGCGTGGCCCGTCTGGTGGGGGCGCCTCCGGGATACGTGGGTTACGAGGAGGGCGGTTATCTGACCGAGGCGGTACGCCGTCGCCCCTACTCGGTGATCCTGCTGGATGAAGTGGAGAAGGCACACCCGGACGTGTTCAACATCCTGCTGCAGGTGCTGGACGATGGCCGCCTGACCGATGGTCAGGGTCGTACCGTCGATTTCCGCAACTCGGTGGTGATCATGACCTCCAACCTCGGGTCGGATCTCATTCAGGAGCACCACTCCGAGAAGGATTACGACGAGATGAAGGGCATGTTGATGGAGGTGCTGACCCGCAGCTTCCGGCCGGAGTTCATCAACCGGATCGACGAGACCGTGGTGTTCCACCCGCTCGGCGAGGAGCACATCAAGTCCATCGCCCGCATCCAGCTCAAGAGCCTGATGGGTCGACTGGAGGCCCAGGGTTACGAGGTGGAGGTGAGCGAGGCGCTGCTCGAGAAGCTGGTGCACGCCGGGTTCGATCCCGTCTACGGGGCGCGTCCCCTCAAGCGGGCGATCCAGCACAAGGTGGAGAACCCGCTGGCGCAAGCGCTGCTCTCCGGTCGCATCGTGCCGGGCAAAAAGCTGGTGCTGGGGGCCGACAGCAATGGCCTCACCATGACCCAGTAACGGGATTGTCGATGAAAAACGCAGGCCTCGTGCCTGCGTTTTGTTTTCAGGGGGAGCGAGATGCTGAAGTTTTCCGTGCTGGTGGATGACGACGTTCATCTGCCTGGCTGTCTGCCCGAGCGAGGGTTAGCGCTGCTGCTGGAGTGTGACGGCCTCAGGGTGCTGTTCGACAGCGGCCGTGGCCGGGCGCTGTGCCACAACGCCGCCGTGATGGGGATCGATCTCGCCTCGCTCACCCATGTGGTGCTCTCCCACGGTCATTATGACCATGTGGGCGGGGTCGGCTCACTGCCCGTCTATCCAAGACCCATCCCGCTCATCGCCTGTCCGGACGTGTTCTGCGAGCGGGGTTACTTCCTGTCGCTCCCCTTCTGGCGGCGCAACCTCTATCGCCTGTCGGGGGAGCTGGCTCGGGAGTCGCTGCCGGCCAGAGGCTTGCTTCCCCACTGCTCGGCCGAGCCGGTGTGGCTCTCGGATCGTCTGGTGTTCCTCGGCAGCATTGTGCGGCGCGACCGGGCTGCGCCTTCGCTGCTCGGCTACATAGTGCGGGGCGGGCGGGTGGAGAAAGACCTCATCAGCGACGATTCGGCGCTGGCCTACAAGAGCGAGCAGGGGCTTATCGTCTTTATCGGTTGTGGCCACGCCGGGGTCGAGAACATCGTCGAGTGGGCCAAGGAGGTGTGTGGTGACGAGCGGATCCACGCCGTCATCGGCGGCCTGCACCTGAAGTTTTCCGGCCCAGAGCGGGCGGTGGCGCTCGGTGCCTATCTGCAGGAAGAGGCGGTGGATCAGTTGTTTGCCTGCCACTGCACCGGCAGCAGAAAGGCGGGGTTGCCGCGCCAGCGCCAGATCGGGGCCGGGTTCGAACACAGTTTTTCGGCGTAAAAAAAACGGCAATCCGAAGATTGCCGGGAGGAATGTAGTGAAGCGACCTGACGTGGGTTGAGCGGGTCGCAGGGGCAAGCCCCCGATTGCGAAGCGCGGCCACTGCTGGCCTCGCTTCTTACAGCCTGCCGGGGATGCGCTCGCTCAACCCCGACGGCCACCTGCCTGTTGCCATGCCGGCGGCGATGACGCCGGCATGGCCTTCATTCGTTACAGCATGCCTTGCACGGCGGCTTTCATCTCGGCCGGCCAGACGCCGACCTGGACCTGGCCGATATGCTCTTTTTGCAGCAGCAGCATGGCCAGACGGGATTGGCCGATGCCGCCGCCGATGGTTTGCGGCATCCGTGCGGCCAGCAGATCCTGGTGCCAGTCGTACTGCAGGCGATCCTCGTCGCCTGTGATAGCCAGCTGACGGCGCAGCGCCTCGGCGTCGACCCGGATCCCCATGGAGGAGATCTCGAAACTGTCCTGCAGTACCGGGTTCCACACCAGGATGTCACCGTTCAGACCGGCCAGACCCAGCTCGCTGTGGCTGCTCCAGTCGTCGTAGTCCGGGGCACGCACGTCGTGGCGCTCGCCGTGGGAGAGGGCACCGCCGATACCGATCAGGAACACGGCCCCCAGCTCCTTGGCGATGGCACGCTCGCGCCCCTTGGCATCGAGATCCGGGTAGCGGGTCAGCAGCTCTTCGCTGTGCAGAAACTGGATCTCGGCCGGCAGGAAGGGGGTCAGCTCGTGCTCGGCGCAGACCGCGCGCTCGGTGGCCTTGATGGCGGCCCAGATGCCGCGCACGGTTTCCTGCAGGTAGGCCAGATCGCGGCGCTCGCTCGGCATCACCTTCTCCCAGTCCCACTGATCCACGTAGACGGAGTGGATGGGGGTGAGGCGATCCTCGTCCGGACGCAGCGCCTTCATGTGGGTGTAGATGCCTTCGCCCGGGCCGAAACCGAAGCGACCCAGGGTCTGGCGCTTCCATTTGGCCAGTGAATGCACCACTTCATAGCTGTGCTCAGGCAGGGTCTTCACCTTGACCTGCACCGCATTCTCGTGGCCAGAGAGGTTGTCTTGAGTGCCATCGCCGACCCGGCTCAGAATGGGGGCTTGCACCTCCATCAGACCCAGCTGCTGGGCGAGTTGGCGGGAGAACATCTCTTTGACGAAGCTGATCTGTTGCTGGCTGCGAATGTAGTGCTGTTTCATGCTGAATACCTGTCTTGAACCCGTTGGATGTGAGGATTCTTCAATAGATTGCCAACTAAATTCAATATTCGATAATAGAAATAGGCTTTGTGTATTTTTTTCTTCAAAATGCACCGGTAATTAATGATGAATCATCAAAGGGAGTGCAAAAAAGTGCCGGAAAATTATCGGATCGATAATCTCGATCAGGCCATCCTCACCGCCCTGATGGAGAATGCGCGCATTCCCTATGCCGAGCTTGCCAAACAACTGCTGGTCAGCCCGGGCACCATCCATGTGCGGGTAGAGAAGATGAAGCAGGCGGGCATCATCGAGGGAACGCGGGTGCAGGTGAACCCCAAGAAGCTGGGCTACGACGTCTGCTGCTTCATCGGCATCAATCTGAAGAGCGCCAAGGATTACCCCTCGGCGCTGGCCAAGCTGCAGGCGCTGGACGAAGTGGTGGAGGCCTACTACACCACCGGCCACTACAGCATCTTCATGAAGGTGATGACCCGCTCCATCGACGAGTTGCAGACGGTGCTGATCCACAAGATCCAGACCATCGACGAGATCCAGTCCACCGAGACGTTAATTTCGCTGCAAAACCCGATCTTGCGGGATGTGAAGCCTTAAGGACTGAGGGACGCGGGAGTTCCATTTCACATGCGAAACCCTGATTTCATTGCAGTGCCCGATCTTGCGAGGCGTGCAGCCCTGACGGTCGGGATCAGGGCTCGATATAGGGGATGCCGTACTGGTCGTAGATGGCCTTGAGCCGACCGTCGCGCTTCATGCGCAGCAGTTCGGCGTCGTAGGCCGCCATCAGGGCCGGGGTGGTGGCATCGGCCCTGGCCTTGGTCCAGACGGTGTAGTAAGGGCTGGCCTTGAGTGGCTTGGGCAGGTAATCGAGCTTACCCTCCAGCCCCTCCTCCTTGATCTGGGCAAAGGCGGTGACCAGCGGCATGGGCACCACGTCGATACGCCCGGCGATCAGCTTGCGCAGTTGCAGCTGGTTGATGGGGATCTCCTGGAAGTGATAGGCCGGGTCGGCGAGGGCAGCTGTCAGCTCCGGGGTATAGGAGAAATCCTTGGTGATGCCGATGCGCCAGGGTTTCAGATCGCTCAGCGTGTCGTAGCGGATCTTCAGCAGGTCGGCCTTGCGCACGAAGAAGTGCCAGCTGTGGCGCAAGTGGGCTTGCTGCGGGTAGAGCAGATAGCGTTCCCGCTCCGGCTTGTAGGAGTGGGTCATCACCAGGTCGTAGACCCCGGTTTCGGCGTTGCGGGTCAGCCGGGCGCCCGAGTCGGTCAGCTCGATGCGGATGGGAATGCGCAGCTTGCCGAAGATGGTGCTGACCACGTCCACGTCCAGCCCATGGGGAACGCCCTGTGCATCCAGAAACTTCAGCGGCGGCTCCAGGGTGCCACCGATGATCAACTCTTTGGCCTGCAGCCAGAGGGGGAACAACAGGCAGAGCAGAATGAATCTTCGCAAACCACATCTCCTGCACGGAATAGGGAATCGCTCGCGGGCATAATTCAAGTATATTGGCCCCTACCTGCAACAGAGGCGACCGCCGATGGCAAACCCTGAAATAGAAAGCGAGCTGGACGGCATCGACAGAGTGTCGGTCTGCCTCTATCGCCTTGGCTTGAGTCTGGCAGCCTTGCTGCTGCTATGTCGAGGGGCAAGCCTGCTGCTCGGGCAGGATTTTTGGGCGCCGGCGAGCTGGCTGGTGGCGCTGGCCGTGGCCAGCGGGGTATGCGGGTTATGCCTGCATGTCTATGACAAGCGCATTCGCTTTGTACTGCAGGGGCTGGGCTGGGGCGCCCTGCTGCTCAGTGCGAGCGGGGCGCCGGATGTGCTGGTGCTGGGGGCGGCATTGGCCACCCTGGCGGGGCTGGCCTTCAAGGAGCAGTTCTGCTTCGCCATTCCGGGGGTCAGGGCGGTCCCCTTGCTGCTGCCCCTGTTGTGGCTGCTGGAGCTGGCCGGCATCGGCTGGGCCGCCGCCCTGGTGGCGCTGGTGTGCGGATTGCTGCTCTGCCTGCTCTCCCTGGCCAAGTGGCGCATGCCGCTGCACTTCGATATCGGCGACAAGGGGCGCTACCAGATCTAGGTGGGCTGGCAGCCCTTCATCTGGGCGTTGAGGGCCTGCATGACCTGCCGGCGGCTGATGATGCCGACGACCCGGTTCCCCTCCAGCACCGGATAGACCTTGGGTCTGGCCTCGGTCATCTGGCGGGCCAGATCCAGTATGCTGTCATCCGGGCTGACCGAGAGCGGTGTCCGGCTCATCAGATCCTCGACCCGGGTGCGGGTATCGCAGTGATAGCTGCCGGTGAGCAGGCTCGGGATGCAATCCTGCTCGGAGAGAAAACCGATCAGCCGCTGCTGCGGGTCCAGCACCGGCAGACCGCTGAGGCCTGAGTCATGCAGCCGGTCCAGTGCCTCGGCCAGGCCGAGCTGCGGGGTGAGGGAGTGGGTCGAACGGCTCATGTGATCGCGGATCTGTAACATGGAAGTGGCTCCGTAAGGTGGCAATGGCGCCACTATGCCCGCCGGGTGACGGCCACGGCCAATGGCTTGTGCCGTGGGGATCGATAGGTATCCCCCGGCCAGACAATCAAGGAGAGGGTATGCGTGCATTGGTGACGGGGTGTGGCCGCCGGCTTGGTTTCTATCTGTGCGAACAGCTGGTGGCGGCGGGTTGGCAGGTGACGGGCAGCTATCGCAGCGAGCGGCCTGAGCTGGTGCGGCTGCGGGCGCTGGGGGTCGAGCTGGTGCAGGCGGATTTCGCGTGCGAGGAGGAGGTCGGCAAGCTGATCGAGGCGCTGGCGGTCCATCAGGATCTGGCGCTGGTGATCCACAACGCCTCGGCGTTTGAGCCGCAGGCGGCGGATCCGGCGGCGCAGCTGGCCCAGTTTGAGCAGTTCTACCGGGTGCACATGGCGGCCCCCTTCCAGCTCAACCGGGCGCTGGCGCCCCAGCTGGCGCGCAACGCCAATGCTGGCATCATCCATATCACCGACATCTACATCCACGCGCCGGCGCCCCAGTTTGCCAGCTATGTGGCCACCAAGGCGGGGGCCCACTCGCTGGCCATGAGCTTTGCTCGCGAGCTGGCACCCGCCGTCCGGGTCAACACCATAGAGCCGGGCCCCATTCTGTTTCTCGACGAGCATGGCGAGGCGTGGCGTCAGCAGGTGCTGGCGAAGACGCCGCTGGCGCGGGAAGGGGGGCTGGAGCCCATCTGGCAGGCGGTTCAGCTGTTGATGCAGAACGACTACATGACCGGGGCCAGCATCCGGGTGGATGGTGGCCGCAGTCTGGCCGTCATCTAGGGGTCAGCGCAGGAGCGCGGCGGGGGTCGCCATCTCCTGCTGCAGGGCGATGGGGGCGAGGCCGACCTGGCGCTCCTCGATCACCTTGCCCGCCATCAAGCGGGTGTGCAGCGGCAGGGTCACCTTGCGATCATGCACCTGGCCACGGCCATAGAGCTCCGCCAGCAGCTCGTCGAGATAGTCATCGACCCGGGCGGTGGAGAAGTCATCGCTCTGGCTGCTGGCCAGGATGTCGATGTCCAGCGGCCGGTCCAGCACCTTGCAGCGCGGATCGCTGCGATCCCGGCCGTGGGCCAGCTCCATGGCGATGAAGTGTGCCTTGAGCTGGTGCGGTGCCAGCTCGCTCTCGGCGACGAACAGGCAGTTGAGGAAATCATGGCTGGAGTGCATCCCGACCGGCTTGGTCTGGATCACCGAACTCAGCTGCAGGCGGCCAAAGTGAACGAGCAGCTCGCCGACCGCCTGACTGACGTGCTGATGGGGGTCAAGATTCGATCCAATGCTACACAGATAGAACATGTCACCGGTCCTTGGATGGGGCTCATCTGAAATTCATACACAGCTCACGGTTATCGGGTTAACTATGCATTAACATCGGTTTGTCTGTTGTGATCAGGCTCTATCATCTTGGCAAGAAAGGAGGTTTGCATGAGCGTGGAACTGAAATGGGCACTGCTGACCGCATCTGGCGCGTTGGCCATGATCCTGATTATCTGTGTGGCATCCGTCGGTCTGGCGTAATGCCCAAGCTGCAGCATGAACCGGCCCTCTGGCCGGTTTTGCTTTTTGGGGGAGTGCAGATATGCTGACCCACCCCTGCTGAATTGAGATAGTCCAAGATGACCAAGGTACGCCCACGCTCCCTGCTGCAAGTGGTATTGATGGGGTTCGTTCTGGTGTTGATGCCTCTGGGCGGCATGATCTGGCACGACAGCCAGTCCCTCGAACACCTCAGCCAGTTGACCAGCGACGAGCTGGAACGGGCGGTGCGCGACACCCGTCGAGCGACACTGCTTACCACCCAAGCTATTGATCTTGAACGTACTCTTCGTCGCTATGCGGTGCTGGGGGATGAGCGCATCCTGGCCAGTTATCAGCAGCAGCTGGCGAGTTATCGCAGCCTGCTGGCCGCTCACCAGAGTTCCATCCCGGATGCCGAGGCTTACACGGGTCTCGAGCAGGCACTCGCCTGGCTCGACAGCCTGCAGGATCTCGCCCGCGCCAAGGCCGAGTCAAACAGCCCCAAATTTGATGAATTTAATCAGGTTAATCAGCAGCTTGAGATTATCACCCGCAGCCAGGTAGACGAGCATGTCAGCCGGGTGCGGGCGACCATTGCCGCCCTGATGACGGAGATCTGGTGGGTCAGCGGTTTCGTGGCAGTGCTCAGCCTGCTGCTGGTGCTGCTGTTTACCTATCTGATCATCCACCCGGTGCGTCAGATTGAGTCGCGGATCTTGAGCCTGGGTGCCGGCGTGGAACCGGACAAACGCCCGGTGGACGGGCCGGCCGAACTGGTATTGCTGGGGGAGCGGATCGTCTGGTTGCACGATAAATTGAAGGAGCTGGAGCAGCAGAAATACCAGTTCCTGCGCCACGTTTCCCACGAGCTGAAGACCCCGCTGGCGGTGCTGCGGGAAGGGGCGGATCTGCTCTCCGAGCAGCTTGTAGGGCCGCTCACCCCGGATCAGCAGGAGATCTGTCAGATGCTGGAGGAGAACAGCCGCCGGCTGCAGACCCTGATCGAACGGCTGCTCGACTTCAACCGGCTCAGTCAGCAGGAGGTGTTCACCCTGACCCCGGTGGCGCTGGCGCCCCTGCTGTCAGAATTGTCTGCAGAGTACCGGCTGGCGCTGGAATCCAAACAAATCAGTGTACACTTGCCGACCGATCCGATCACCCTGCAGGCCGAGCCATATCGCTTGCGGCTGATCCTCGATAATCTGTTCTCCAATGCGGTCAGCTACGGCGCCAGCGGCGGGCAGATCTGGATCCGCGCCGGGCAGGATGGCAACGGCAGCTGGCTGGAGGTGGCCAACGAAGGGCCCGCGATTCCGCTGGCCGAGCGGGAGCGGATCTTCGAGCCCTTCGAGCAGGGCAGCATTGTGCGCCAGGGGCTGCTGAAAGGCTCAGGCATGGGGCTCTCCATCGCCCGGGAATCGGCGATGAGCCTTGGCGGCGAGTTGGTATTGGTTGAAGATGAACAGGCGGATGTCTGTTTCCGGTTGACGTTGAAGTGAAGCCCAAGATGAAACAATGTGTTGTTCCGGTATTGATGATGAGCCTGCTCACAGGCTGTTCCCTGCTGCCAGCGCGTGACCCGGCGGCGTCGCCGGATCTCGCCCTCGCCAAACGGATGGAGTTTGCCAACAAGGAGATGCAGGTGCGCCTGCAATACTCGGACTGGCTGCTGGCCAGCCATGCCCAGCAGCGGGCCCAGGAGCGCCAGCGCCTCAAGGGGGCGACCGATATCGAGAGCCGGGTCAGCCTGGCCATGGTCAACACCCACCCGTCCGAGTCGGTGGCCAGCCGGCGGGCCGGTCTGGACAAGCTCAAGAGCCTGCTGCCGGAGCTTGGGCTGGATGCCCAGGCTTTCCTGCGCAGCTGGATAGCCCTCGGCGAGGAGCTGCTGGCCCGCGACAGCCGGCGCGACGATCAGAGTCAGGAGGTGCAGCGTCTGCGCCGCCAGATCGAGCAACTCTCCGCCATCGATGATCAACTCAATCAGCGCAAGCTGAACGGCAATGGCGAGGCGCTGAAATGAGTCGCATCCTGCTGGTCGATGACGATGCCAGCCTGCTCAAGCTGATGAGCATGCGCCTGCGCAGCCAGGGCTATGAGGTGGATACCGCCGACAGTGCCGAAGGGGCGCTGGACCGGCTGCGCCAGCAGCGGGCCGATCTGGTGCTGAGCGATCTGCGCATGGCCGGCATGGACGGGCTGGCGCTGTTCGAGCGGATCCAGTCCCAGTGGCTGGGGCTGCCGGTCATCATCATGACCGCCCACGGCACCATTCCCGATGCCATTCAGGCCACCCGCTCCGGTGTGTTCAGCTTTCTCACCAAGCCCATCGACAAGGATGAGCTGTTCGCCACCATAGAACATGCGTTGAGCCTGACGCGCCCAAAGCAGCGACAGGATTGGCAGTCGCTGATCCTGACCCGCAACCCGCAGATGGAGCAGTTGCTGATCCAGGCTGGCAGCATCGCCGCCATGGAGGTGCCCGTGCTGATCATGGGCCCTTCCGGTTCCGGCAAGGGCGTCATGACCCAGGCGCTGCACCAGGCCAGCAGCCGGCGTGACAAGCCGCTGCATGTCATCAACTGTGCCGCGCTGCCGTGGGCGGCGCTGGATCTGCAGCTGTTCGGCGAGGATGGCCAGTCCGGCTTGTTTGAACAGGCCAAGGGAGCGACCCTGTTTCTCGACGAGATAGGGGACCTGTCGGAATCGCTGCAGGCCAAGCTGCTGCAGGTGCTGCAAGAGTACGGCCAGGGCACGCCCGAGGTGCGGGTCATCAGCTCCAGCCATCAGGATCTGGTGGCGGCGATGGAGGAGGGGCGCTTTCGGGAGGATCTCTTCTATCGGCTCAACGTGGCCAACATCACCTTGCCCCCCCTCAGCGCCCGCAGCGAAGACATTCCGCTGCTGGCCAGGCAGGCGCTGGATGACTATCGCAGCCGCCATGGCGACTGCGCCGCCCTCGGCTTCTCGCCGGAGGCGCTGGCCTTGCTGGCGGCGGCGGGTTGGCCCGGCAACGTGCGCCAGCTCTGCAGCGTGGTGGAGCAGCTGGCCAGCCTCTGCTGCAGCCCGGTGATCGGTGCCGCCATGGTGGAGTCGGCGCTGAGCGGCGGCAGTGGTGGCATCCCTTCGTTCAACGAGGCGCGGGCCGAGTTCGAAAAGGAGTATCTGATCCGGCTGCTGCGCACCACCGAGGGCAATGTCACCCTGGCGGCCAACATGGCGGGCAGAAACCGCACCGATTTCTACAAGCTGTTGAATCGGCACGGCATCGAAGCCGCGAACTTCAAGTCGAAGGGATAAATGACAGAGGGGCGGCCCGTCGATGGCGGACCGCCCCTCTTGTTTCAGACCGGCTCGGTCACATCGCCAGGATCAGGCAGGGTCGGTGACGCCAGCGGTGGCCTGGGTTTTCTGGGTTTTGTGGGAGAGCCAGAGGCCGCTCGCCTTCATCAGGTAGCCAAACAGCGCACCAATCACCAGCGACGGCAGGATCAGCCGCCACTCTCCCGCCGCACCGAAGGTGGCGCAGCAACCGGCGAAGGTACCGGGAATGTAGCTGAGCCACTGCTGCTTGGCCTGCACGCACATCAGGGTGGCCACCACCCCGGTCATCAGGTAGCCCGCCACGCCGGCGCCCCACCAGGCGTCGCCATGGATCAGCAGCAGGGCCCACAGCATGCCGCTGGCATTGCACAGCAGGGTCTGCAGCAGCGCCTTGTAGCCGCCGCTGGAGGCAAAATAGCTGGTGCAGCCGAGGAAGCCGACCCAGGAGATGAGGCCGAGGGTAACGGCGACCCAGCCCCAGACGGCGGAGAGGATCCCGGTCGTGATGGCGATGGCGATCAATGGGCTCATGGCGTGACTCTTCAGTAGTGAAATTCGGAAAAAAGGGAGCCTACCCCGCGCAAGAGGGGCGGCAAGCAGGGGCGGGATTGTGTGTGATCTGCATCACTCATTTCAACTCAGGAATACGCTTGCGCTCGCGAAAATATTTCATGGTGAGGCGCTGGCCCCTGCTCCATAGTTAGAGGCCCTGTCCTGCTCATGGAGTGAGTCTGATGGTGCCAAATGTGATCGTTCCCCTGCTGGTGTTCGTAGTGCTGTTTCTGGTCGGAACCATGGCCAAGGCACTGCCCCTCTATCAATTCATGTAATTTTCCGTGAAATAAAACTCGGCCGGGGCGGGTCTTATGATTGTTACCCTCATCGCCCCGGGAGTTTTTCCATGTTGCTCAAGCGCCGCTCTGCCCACCACCTCACCGAACAGGACGTCACGCCGGAAGCCGTCTATCAGGATCGCCGCCTGATCCTGAAAGGGCTGGGGCTCGGCGCCGCCACCCTGGCGTTTCCGACCCAGGCCGGGGTGCTCGATCTCTTCTCTGGCGACAAGCCGGCGCCGGTCGCCACCCGGGCGCTCAACATCCACGCCGCTACCCGGCCGGAGGGGCAGATCCTCACGCCGGAGGAGAAGGCCACCACCCACAACAACTTCTACGAGCTCGGCACCGACAAGGGGGATCCGGCCCGCAACGGTCACTACCTCAAGCCCGAGCCCTGGACCCTGAAGGTGGAAGGGGAGGTGGCCAAACCGTTTACCCTGGATGTGTGGGATCTCATCAACAAGAGCACGCTGGAGGAGCGCATCTACCGGCTGCGCTGCGTGGAGGCCTGGTCCATGGTGCTGCCCTGGAGCGGCATCGCGCTGGCGGATCTGATCCGCCAGGCCGAGCCCACCAGTCGCGCCAAGTTCGTAGCCTTCGAGACTCTCTATGATCCGGAGCAGCTGCCGGGACAGGCGTCGCGTTCCCTCGGTGGCGGCATCGACTACCCCTATGTCGAGGGGCTGCGCATCGACGAGGCGATGCACCCGCTCTCCTTCCTGGCGATGGGGCTCTACGGCAAGGCGCTGCCGGCCCAGAACGGTGCGCCGATCCGGCTGGTGGTGCCCTGGAAGTACGGCTTCAAGAGCATCAAGAGCATCGTCTCCATCCGGCTGGTGGAGGAGATACCGCCCACCACCTGGAACCTGCTGGCCCCCAACGAATACGGCTTCTACGCCAACGTCAATCCGGCGGTGGATCACCCGCGCTGGAGTCAGGCCAGCGAGCGCTTCATCGGCGAGGGGGGCATCTTCGGGGCCAAGCGCCAGCCGACCTTGCCATTCAATGGCTATGCCGACGAGGTGGCGTCCCTCTATCAGGGCATGGATCTGCGCAAGTGGTATTGAGACAAGAGGAGCTGACACCATGACTCTGCGACTGACGGCGCGTCACATTACCTTGCTGCGGGCACTGGTACACCTCGCCTCGCTGGGGTTTCTGCTCTGGCTGCTGGTGGCCGTGCCCGGCGGCCTGCTGGGAGGGGATCCGGTGCAGGGGCTGACCCACTATCTGGGCAAGGGGGCGCTCAACCTGCTGCTGCTCACCCTGCTGGTGTCGCCGCTGGCCAAACGCTGGCGGCAGGGGCAACTCATCAAGCTGCGCCGCCCGCTCGGGCTCTGGTGCGCGGCCTGGGCCGGTCTGCATTTCATGGTCTGGCTGGGGCTGGATCTGCAGTTTGACTGGGGGCTGATTGGCGGCGAGCTGGTCAAGCGCAGATACATAGTGGTGGGAATGGTGGCGCTGCTGTTGCTGTTGGCGCTCAGCCTCACCTCGATCCCGGCCCTGCTGCGGCGCATGGGGCCGGCCTGGCAGCAGCTGCACAACTGGATCTACGCGGTGGCCCTGCTGGTACCGGTGCACTACTGGTGGTCGCTCAAGAGCGGCTGGCAGGAGCCGCTCATCTATCTGCTGCTGGCCTGCGCCCTGCTGGTGCCGCGCCGCGACAAGCTGCTGCGCCCCTGGCGCCGGCTTCGGCCGCAGAAACTGAGGGAGGCATGAGGCCGGCAGTGCCCGCCCCGGCAACCCGCCATAAAAAAGAGGCCTAGTCGGCCTCTTTTTTGATGTCACCCGTATGGGCGTCTACCAGGAGTCGTACCCGTTGTCCCTGGGCATCCAGGGTTTCCACCTCGAATTTGTCCCCTTCCAGCTCCACTTCCCGAATGTCGTGATACCCTTGGGCCACCAGCAGTTTGACCAGCCCGGCCATGTCGAGACGGCTCTCGGCGGCCCAGCCGAGGGTGGAGAAGAGGCAAAGGATCAGCAGGAAACTGCGTCGGATCATATTCATTCCGGATTCATGGCTGGCAGACTATAAACGGCATTATGTTAGGTTTTGGGAGATGAATCATCCATGAATAGAGCCCTGTCTCTGCTTGGGTTGCTGCTGCCGGCTCTGGCACAGGCGGCCACGCCGAACGAGGCCTTGCTGCAGCAGGCGGTCAGCGAGGGACGGGTACGCCCCTTTCATGAGGTGATGGAGGTGGCTTCCCGCCTGCCGGTACGGGTGCTGCGGGTCGATCTGGGGGAGGAGGACGGCATCTGGCTGTACGAACTCAAGCTGATCGACAGCGAGAACAGCGTCATCAAGGTGGGCTATCGGGCCGACAACCTGGAGATGGTGTGGCTCAAGGGCCATCATCTGGAGCGGCTGTTCGAACCGCGTCCGCCCCCGGAAGAGGAGTGATGGAGTGAGTCCGCGAACGCGCCGCCATCCGGTTCGTTCCCCAACCGCCGCCGGTACCGGCACAACCCTGCTTTGGATACCCATTTATGCGAATTCTGATAGTTGAAGATGAGAAGACCCTGGCGGGCCAGCTGGCGGAACAGCTGCGCCTGTCCGGTTTCGTGACCGACCTCTGCCACGACGGCAACGAGGCCGGCTTTCTCGGCGAGACCGAGCCCTACGATGCCATCATTCTGGATCTCGGTCTGCCGGGCCGCGACGGCCTGAGCGTGCTCAAAGAGTGGCGCAGCAAGGGGATCGACACCCCGGTATTGGTGTTGACCGCCCGTGGTCAGCTGCACGAGAAGATCGAGGGGCTCAACGCCGGGGCCGACGACTACCTCACCAAGCCGTTCCAGGTGGCCGAGCTGGTGGCTCGGGTCCATGCCCTGGTGCGCCGCGCCGCGGGCAACGCCAGCTCGATCCTGGAGATCGGCGGGGTGCGGCTCGACATGGCGGCGTCCCAGGTGTGGTACGAAGGCACCCCCATCAAGCTGACCGCCCACGAGTTCCGGGTGCTCGGCTATCTGATGCAGCACAGGGGCAAGGTGGTGTCGCGCAGCGAGCTGATCGACCACATCTACGCCCAGGATTTCGACCGCGACTCCAACACGGTAGAGGTGTTCATCGGCCGGATCCGCAAGAAGACCCACTCTGATCTCATCGAGACGGTGCGCGGTCTCGGCTACCGGATCAACGAATGAGCTGGCACTTGATGCCCTCGTGCGCCGGAGCGGCTGAATGAGGCTGGTGCGCACCCTGCGGGGGCGGCTGGTGGTCATCGCCATGGTCTGGTGCGGCCTGTTCCTGTTTGCCACCGGCTTCAGCCTGCAGACCATGATGCGCAACTACTGGCAGGAGGCGGAGGCCGACGGCCTGCGCCTGCAGCTCTACGATCTGCTCTCTCGCCTCGAGATCCAGCCGGATGGCCTGCCGGTGGTCACCGAACCCATGGCCGACCCCCGCTTTCGCCAGCCCTACTCCGGTTACTACTGGCAGCTGGAGCTGGGGGAGAGCGTGGTCAGCCGCTCCCGCTCCCTGTGGGATGTGCACCTCGACGTGCACGGCCTGAAGTCGGCCTTCGGCGATCCGGATCTCTTCGTCGGCAAGGGGCCCAACAAGGAGCCGCTGCTGATCATGACCCGCACCGTGCTGCTGCCCGGTTCGGATCGGGTGTTTACCCTGGTGATGGCCAAGGACAGCAGCGCCCTGACTCAGACTCTGAAGAAGACCCGCATCAGCCTGTTCCTCGGCCTCGGCTTTGCCGCGACCGGGCTGGTACTCGGCTTCATGTTCCAGATCGTCTACGGTCTGCGGCCGCTGCACCTGTTGCGCCGCGAGCTGAGCCGGGTCCATCAGGGCCATCAGGAGGGGTTCCGGCTGCGCTATCCGCTGGAGATCCAGCCGCTGGTGGAGGACATCAACCGGCTGCTGCACCACTATGGCGAGCTGTTGCAGCGGGCCCGCTCCCACACCGGCAACCTGGCCCACGCCCTCAAGACGCCGCTCAGCATCATGCGCAATCAGGTGGCCCAGCTGCCGCCGGAAGATCAGGCCGCCCTCGGCGAGCAGCTCGATCAGATCCAGCGCCACATCGACTACCACCTCGGCAAGGCGCGGGTCACTGGCGCCGCCAAGATCCTCGGGGTGTCGACCCCGGTGCGGGCGCGGGTGGAGTACATCTGCCGCGCCTTCTCCCGCCTCTATCCGGGCCGGGAGGTGGATCTGCAGGTGCCGCCCACCCTGGCGGTCGGGGTGGAGGAGCAGGACTTCGATGAGATGGTGGGCAACCTGCTGGAGAACGCCTTCAAGTGGTCGGCCGGCCGGCTGCGCATCTCCAGCGCCGAGCTGGGGGGCTGGATCACCCTGCGCATCGAGGATGACGGTCCCGGCATGAGCGAGGATCAGATCGCCAAGGCGGTGCTGCGCGGGGTGCGCCTCGACGAGAAGGTGCCGGGTTCGGGGCTGGGCCTCAACATCGTCTCCGATCTGGCGGAAGCCTATCGCGGCAGCCTCATCATGGGGCGCGCCGAACTGGGCGGGCTGGCGGCTTCTCTCTCGTTGCCCAAGGTGGCAAGAGTAGAGAGCTAGGCATAAGATATGGCACCTGTTTTAGCCTGAGGAAGAGAACCATGACCGATGATCCATGGGCACTGTGTCACTTGGACGATTCGTTCGATGCCTCCGTGCTGGGCACCAAGGGGGCCCAGATCCAGTGGTTTGAGGATCGCGACAGCCTGATTGCCTTCCTGCTGGAAGATTTCGTCGACCTGCTGGCCGACGTGGGCGAGCTGGATGAGGATCAGACCGAGCGGGCGCGCGAGCGCTTCACCCTGCTGGTGGAGCAGAGCTTCGACGATCGCGGCCTGATGGACGCCATCAACGATCTCGCCTCCGGCCTGCGCCGTATCGCCTGGCTGGGGCCGCTCTCCGAGCTGGCCGAGCTGAGCGATGACTTCGCCTCCGGCCTGCGCCGCTATTTCTGGAGCCAGTACGACGGGGATGAAGATGACCCGGATGCCTGGGTGCCGGAAGAACTCTGGCCCCAGCTGGTGGAGTGTGCGGAAGAGTACATGGTGGAAGGGGACTTCTGATTCTGAGCCCTTGTCCGCGCTCTGGCTGCAAGGCGGTTGGAGTGTCCGGAAGAGTAGATGGTTGAGGGTGACTTCTGATTCTGAGCCACACCCCAAACCGCGATAAGAAAACGGCGCCTTGATGGCGCCGTTTTTGTTGCTCACTCCTCTGCTCAGGCGTTGGCCGGCACCGCGTGGGCGGTGTTGGCCGGGGCCGGGCCCTGGTACTTCTCGATCTGCAACTGGGCCATGTGACCGCAGTTGCCCTGCGCCAGGCTGGAGGTGCCCTCGTCGAAGGTGAGGCAGTTGACGTTGCCGTTCTTGCACAGGCTTCCCGCCTCGCCCGGTTTGGCCGGATCGAACCAGGCCCCTTCGCACACTCGCACCACTCCGGGGCGGATGTCGGTCGAGAGCAGGGCCCCCACCAGGATCTGGCCTCGGTTGTTGAAGGCCCGTACCAGATCGCCATCCTGGATGCCGCGCGCCTTGGCGTCGTCCGGGTGGATCAGGATCGCCTCGCGATCGGCGACGGCGAACTTGTCCCGCAGCGGGGTGTTGTCGAGCTGGGAGTGCAGCCGCTGGGTCGGGTGGGAGGTGTTGAGCGACAGCGGATAGCGGGTCGCCTCTTTGCTCTTGATCCACTCCTTGGGCTCATACCACTTGGGATGGCCGGCGCAGTCGGCATAGTCCATGCCGGCCACCGTGCTGGAGAAGATCTCGATCTTGCCGGACGGGGTACCGAGCGGGTTGAGCAGCGGGTTCTCACGGAAATCGGCGTGACGGATCCACTGGCGGTTCGCCTCGGGCACCGGGAAGCGGATGTAGTTGTTGGACTCCCAGAACATGTTGAACGGCGGCAGCGCCACCCGGGCGCCGCGGGCCTGGGCGGCCATGCCGTCATACATCTGCTTGAGCCACAGCATCTCGTCCTTGCCTTCGGTGTACTGCTCCTGCAGACCCAGCTTGGCGGCCACGTCGCGGAAGATGTCGAAGTCGTTGCGCGCCTCGAACTGGGGCGGCACGCACTGGTGCATCGGGAAGACGTAGCGCTGGGAGTAGTCGCCGCCCATCTCCAGATCGTTGCGCTCGTAGCTGGTGGTGGCCGGCAGGACGATGTCGGCGTGCTTGGCGGTGGCGGTCCAGTAGGGCTCGTGCACGATCACAGTCTGCGGCTTGCGCCAGGCCTTGACCAGGTTGTTGGTGTCCTGGTGGTGATGGAAGGGGTTGCCGCCCGCCACATAGACCAGCTTGATGTCCGGGTAGGTCACCTTGCGGCCGTTGAAGTCGATGGTCTTGCCGGGGTTGGCCAGACAGTCGGCGATGCGGGCCACCGGGATCGGAGACGGCCCGTTCTTCGGCGCATTGCCGGCTGAGATGCCCGCCAGGATGCCGCCCTTGGCGGTGGGGCTGCCACCGGAAGAGTAGTGGTAGCTGAAGCCGTAACCGCCGCCCGGCAGGCCGATCTGGCCCAGCATGGCGGCCAGGGTGACCAGCATCCAGTTGGGCTGTTCGCCGTGCTGCTGCCGCTGCATGCCCCAGCCCGCCATGATCATGGTGCGCTTGGATGCCATGTCGAGGGCCAGCTGGCGGATCACCTTGGCATCGACGCCGCAGATGGTGCTCGCCCACTCGGCGCTCTTCGGCTGGCCGTCTTCCTGGCCGAGCAGATAGGCGAGGAACTTGTCGAAGCCGGTGGTGTAGCGGTCGAGGAAGGCCTGATCGTGCTTCTGCTCGCTGTAGAGGGTGTGGGCTACCCCCAGCATCATGGCCACGTCGGTGTAGGCGTTCGGCGCAATCCACTCGGCCCCGGCCAGCTTGGCGGTTTCGTTGTAGACCGGGTCGATGCTGATGATGCGGGTACCCTTCTCCTTGAGCGCCTTGAAGCCAGCCTGGCCCTCGTGATCCGGCATGTTCCAGCTGTTCTTCAGGGTGACCTGGGCGTTGACCCCCCACAGCACCACCAGTTCGGCGTGCTCGATGACGTTGGGCCAGGCGGTCTGCTGCTCATACACCTCGATGGAGCCCATCACGTGGGACATGATCACCTGGGCGGCGCCGGCGGAGTAGTCGCCGGCATAGCCGGTGAAGCCGCCCGCCAGGTTCATCAGGCGGTGCAGCAGGGTGCGGCTGTTGTGGAACATGCCGACGCTCTTCCAGCCGTAGGAACCGGCGTGGATCGCCTGCGGGCCGAAGTCGCGCTGCACCCGGCCTATTTCGCCAGCCACCAGGGCGATGGCCTTCTCCCAGCTCACTCGCACCCACTCGTCGGCGCCGCGCAGTTCGGGCTTGGCCCCCGGGCCCTGCTCCAGCCAGCTCTTGCGCACCATGGGGTACTTGATGCGGTTCTTGGCGTGGACCTGGAACGGCGCCATGTCGATGAGATCGTTGGGGGCCGGATCATCGGCCACCGGCTGGACCCGTACCATGCGGCCCTCTTCGACGATGGCCTCGAAAGCCCCCCAGTGGGCGCCGGTCAGGATGCCTTTCTGGGCGGGCACCAGGGTCGGGAACTGTTCAAGCGCCGTGCTGATGGCCTGGGCCAGCGCGCTTTTCGGGAAGACGCCGGCCAGCAGCGGCAGGGCGGCGCAGGCGCCCAGCCCCTTGAGCAGGTTGCGGCGGGAGAGATTGGTTTGCTTATCGGTAAAAAAAGTCATGACGATTTCCTCTGTGCCAGCCTTAGTGCGCCGCGTTCATGTCACTGGCATGTTTCTGGACGTATTGGGTCAACATGCGTGCCTGTTCCGGGGTCAGGGAGGTGCGTGATTCCATCCCCTTGATGACGCCGATCCACTGGTTGGCGTTGAAGTGATCCAGTGCGGTGAGGCCGTGGCAGCCGGTACAGTTGTTGGACATCAGGGTGGAGGCGTACTGCCACAGCTTGCCCTGATCGCCGATGAGCTGGCTCTGATCCACCCAGGCGGTCAGGCTGACCTGATGCCAGGTGAGGTTGGTGGTGCTGTCGGTTTCGCTCTTGCCGGTGGTGAGCTGCGCCTTGGCCTTGTCGCCGAGCAGGGTGCTCAGGATGCGCTTGCCGGGGGCGGCGTAGAACACCTCGCTCACCCCGTCCTGCTGCCAGCCGTCGATGCGCACCTGGGCGCGGCCGTTGTCGTTGGCCAGCACTTCCACCTGGGTGGAGGGCATCAGGGTGCCTTCGTCGGTCTTGGCGTTGGCATCCAGATAGAGCGGGGTGGTGGCGATGGCGTAACGGGTGGTGACGCTGGCCGGGGTCTGGGCGGCGGCTTGCGCCAGCTCGCTGGCACCGGCGGCGGCCAGGCCGCTCATGTCGGGCATGATGTGGGCGACGCCGCGATGGCAGTCGATGCAGGTCTGGCCCTCCTTGATGGCGACCGGGTGCTCGGCACGGGCGTTGGGGCGCTGGGCCAGGATGTCCATCGCCGCGTAGCTGTGGCAGCTGCGGCAGGTAGCGGAGTCGTTGGCCTTCAGCTCGTCCCACACCGACTGTGCCATGCGCAGCTTGTGAGCCTCGTATTTCTCAGGCGTGTCGAGGGTGCCGATCGCCTCGTGATAGATATCCTTCACGGCGCGGATCTTGGTCCACAGATAGGAGGTGGGATCACCCGGAATGTGGCAGTCTGCGCACTCGGCGCGGATGCCCTTCACGTTCTGGAAGTGGACGCTGCCCTGATACTCGGCCAGCGGGGTCTGCATGGAGTGACAGGAGACGCAGAACTCGGTGGAGCTGGTCTTGTGCATGACGGTCACCGTAACCCCCAGCGCTGCAACGCCCAAGAGGGCTCCGAGCAGCAGTAGCCAGAACCAGGTTTTTCTCAACAATTTTCCAAGCATGACGGCGTTTTCCTACGATCAAATATTACCAATATAGTAGTATCCATGGAGAGGTAGTTGATTGACCTCTATCATGATTTATATTTTGTATTGTTATTTTAAATGCATTTATTATTTTGTAATTTATCATTTAATTGAATTTAATTTAACTTCCTGCGATTTTACCGTCTCTTTCGTCCTCGTTTGAAGCATGGCCAGCCTGGGCCTGCCATCCACGCCCCGGCGGTGCTGTGCACCCGCCCGCCACCCCCTCTCAATTGCTCCTGCCTCGGCAAGGGCCTGTCGCCTCGCGCCCGGGGAGGGCTTGGGCTTTGCCCGGGGCCCGTTATATACTGTTCACATATACAGTATTCAGGTGTTTGCCATGCGACTCTTCATCGCCGAGAAGCCCAGTCTGGGACGTGCCATTGCCGACGTGCTGCCCAAGCCCCACAAGAAGGGGGACGGTTTTATCGAGACCGCGCAGGGGGATGTGGTGACCTGGTGCATCGGCCACCTGCTGGAGCAGGCCGAGCCCGATGCCTATGACGCCGCCTACAAGCAGTGGCGCATGGAATCGCTGCCCATCATTCCGAGCCAGTGGCAACTGGTGGCCAAGCCGAAGACCAAGACCCAGCTCACCGTCATCAAGCGGCTGATCAAACAAGCCGACTGCGTGGTCAACGCCGGTGACCCGGATCGGGAGGGGCAGCTGCTGGTGGACGAGGTGATCGATTTCCTCGGCTATGGCAAAACCAGGCCGGTGCTGCGCTGTCTCATCAGCGATCTCAATCCGCCGGCGGTGCGCCGTGCCCTCGACAAGCTCAGAGACAACAAGGAGTTCGTGCCGCTGGCGGTGTCGGCGCTGGCCCGCAGCCGGGCCGACTGGCTCTACGGCATCAACATGACCCGGGCCTATACCCTGCTTGGCCGCAAGGGGGGTTGCAGCGAGCTGCTGTCGGTCGGCCGGGTGCAGACGCCGCTGCTGGGGCTGGTGGTACGGCGGGATCTCGAGATAGAAGCCTTCGTGCCCAAACCCTTCTTCGAGGTGCTGGCCCATCTACAGACCGAAGGCAACGAGCGTTTCAGCGCCAAGTGGCTGCCCTCCGAGGCCTGTCTGCCCTGGCAGGACGAGGAGGGACGTGTGCTCAACCGGGCGCTGGCCGCCAAGGTGGTGGAGCGGATCCAGGGTCAACTTGCACTGGTGGAAGAGGTGGAGGAGCAGGCCCGCAAGCAGGCGGCGCCGCTGCCCTACAACCTCTCCAGCCTGCAGATCGATGCCGCCAAGCGGTTCGGCATGGACGCCAAGCGGGTGCTGGACGTCTGCCAGGGGCTCTACGAGCGCCACAAGCTCATCACTTACCCCAGATCCGACAGCCGTCATCTGCCGAGCGATCACTTCAACCGGGCCGGCCAGGTGCGGGATGCCATCGCCAGCACGGCGCCGGCGCTGGCCAAGGCGGTGAGCGAGGCGGACGGCAAGATCCGCAGCAAGGCGTGGAACGACAGCAAGGTGGATGCCCACCACGCCATCATCCCCACCGAGAAGCAGGGCAGCCCGGCCACGCTGGGGGCTGACGAGGCGAAGCTTTACGGCCTGATTGCCCGTCAGTACCTGCTGCAGTTCTACCCGCCGTTCGAGTACAACGACAGCAAAGTGCTGCTGCGCATCGCCGGCGGGCTGTTCCAGGCCAAGGCGCGGCGGATCCTCAAGGCGGGCTGGAAGGCGCTGCTCGGGGTGGAGGAGGATGATGAGGAGGAGGCGGGGACCCTGCCGGCCCTGCGCAAGGGCGAGCAACTGCTGTGCGAGCGGGGGGAGCTGCAGGAGAAGATGACCCAGCCGCCCAAGTCGTTCACCGATGCCACCCTGCTGGCGGCCATGACCGGCATCGCCCGCTACGTGCAGGATCCCGAGATCCGCAAGACCCTGCGCGAGACCGACGGCCTCGGCACCGAGGCGACCCGGGCGGGCATCATCGATCTGCTGTTCAAGCGCCGCTTTCTGGTGCGCCAGGGCAAGAGCATCAAGGCGACCCCGACCGGGCGAGCTCTCATTCAGGCGTTGCCTGTCACGGCGACCACCCCTGACATGACGGCGCTGTGGGAGCAGCATCTCGGCCGGATTGCCGAGCGGCAGACGAGCTATCAGCAATTCATGGGGCCGCTGACCGAGCAGTTGAACGGCCTGATCGACGGCGCCAGACAGGATTCGGGGGCCAGCTTCAGTGCCCTGCCCAAGGCGGCGCCCGGAGCCGACAAGCGCCGCTTCACCAAGCGCAAGCGCAGCACGGCGGCTGGTGGTACGAGCGGGACAGCCAAGCGGGGGAGCAAGCGGCCGGTCAAGGCTGCCTGATAAAAAAAGCGCCCCTGTCGGGGCGCAAAAAGGCATTGTCGTCAGGCGTCGGCCAGTCTGGCGCGACTCAAATTCAGGTAGTGCCAGGCAACGCCGAGCAGTACCAGATCCTTGAAGATGAAGAACTCGGTGACCGGCACTCCGTCGACCAGCTTCCAGACGCCCGGCAGGGTCAGCAGAAAGCTGAGGGTCACGAGGAAGGTCAGGATGGCCCCCAGGCTGCTCCAGTAGCCCAGACGTGGTCGCCACAGGCCGGCAATCAGACCGCCGGCGATCAGGATCTCGACCAGTCCGATCAGATTGGAGACGGCTTGCTCCGAGAGCACGGCATAGAGCCAGCTCATCAGCGGGTGGCTTGCCACCAGCGGCCGGATGGCCGCCGCCTCGGTCGGCGTGAACTTGAACACGCCGATCCAGAGCAGGGTCAGTACCACCCCGGCGAGGGCGATCAGAAAACCTCGGTCATGGCGTTCCATTCATGCTCCTTTGTCAGGGGGTGAGAGTGACCGGCGGGAAGTCGATGTCGGTTGCCGCCAGATGATTGCCGTAGTTGGTCAGGGTATTGATGACCACCTGTCCCAGTACCTCCATTGCCAGCTCATCATCCACGCCCGCGGCACGGGCTGCGGCCAGTTGTTGATCGCTGATGACACCGCGCTGGGTAACCAGGGCGACCGCCAGCTGCAGCAGGGCGTGATCGAGTGGATCCGCTGCCTGGGCCAGACGGGCAGCCCGGATGGCGTCGTCATCGAAACCGGCCCGGCCAGCCAGCAGGGTGTGGGCCGACAGGCAGTATTGGCAGGCGTTGGCCTGGCCGATGGCCAGTGCCAGCAGCTCCCGCTGGCGGGCACTGAGTCGCCCTTTGCCCAGCGCATCGGCAAAACCGAGCAGGCCGTTGAGCACCACGGGTGAATGGGCCAGGGTGGCGTAGAGGTTGGGAACCTTGCCAAGGCTGCTTTTGAGGGCGGCGAAGGTGGGGGCGGCAGCCGGTTTGGGCTGGCTCACGGTGTGAATGCGACTCATGGTGTGCTCCTGTTTGGGTTGGGTACGGGAGACACTATGCCGGTTTTAATGGTACGGTTTATCACCCATAGTCCACTATTGGCGACTTATCGTCTCAAACATGGATCCACTCTCGATACTGCTGGTCCATGCCGCGCCCCGGGCCAACCTCTTCTTTGCCGGCAATCTGTGCCAGCACTCCCACAGCCATGACTATCCGGCTGGTGGCCACTTGCACTTGCTGCGCCGTGGCGAACTGCTGCTGCGCGAGGAGGGGGGTGAGCCCCTGCTGCTGACCGAACCGACCCTGATCCTGTTTCCTCGTGGGCGGGGACACTGGCTCGAGCCGCGTCAGCTGGCAGGTTGCGATCTGGTGTGCGCCAGCGTGTCGTTTGGACCGACCGGTGACTCACCATTGCAGCTGGCGCTGTCGGATACCCTGGTACTGCCGCTGCAGACGATCCCGGCCATGGCGCCGGTGCTGACCCTGCTGTTCGAGGAGGCCTTCGCCGACCGCTACGGTCAGCCACCGATCCTCTCCCGTCTGCTGGAGGTATTGCTGATCCTGCTGCTGCGCCATCTGGTGGAGCAGGGGCACTGCCGGCAGGGGATGCTGGCTGCGCTCTCCGACCCGCGTCTGGCGCGGGCCATCGCGGTCATGCATCAGCGCGGGGACGAGCCCTGGACGGTCGAGACGCTGGCACGGGAGGCGGGCATGTCGCGCGCCCGCTTCGCCGCCCATTTCCAGGCGTTGACCGGGCAGACGCCACTGGGCTATCTGACGCGCTGGCGCATGATGCTGGCCAGTCAGCAGCTGCTGGCAGGGGAGTCCATCACTCAGGTGGCGCTGGGGGCGGGGTATAGCGGCGGAACCGCCTTTGGGCGGGCGTTTGAACGGGAGTTCGGCATGAGCCCGGGACGCTGGCTCAAGACGCGGCAGCGCGAATGACCGGGGCCACGGCGGGCCCCGGTGTCATCAGCCGGTGTAGACGGCTTCTTCCGGATACTTGATGCGGGTCTCGCTTGGGCGGGCCAGCATGAAGGCCAGGGTCAGCGGACCGAGACGGCCGCAGATCATCACCAGCACCAGGATCAGCTTGCCCGGTTCGCTCAGACCGGCGGTGATGCCGGTGGAGAGCCCCACGGTGGCAAACGCCGAGATGGTCTCGAACATGATCTTGTCGAAGGATTGCTGCTCGGTGAGCATCAGCAGGAACATGGCCAACATCAGCACCATGGTGCTGACGATGATGATGGCGAGCGAGCGGGTCACTATCTGGGGTGACAGGGTGCGGCCGAAGGCGGTGACATGGGGGCGCTTGGTCAGAAACGCCTTGGTCGCCAGCAGCACCACCGCGAAGGTGGTCACCTTGATACCGCCCCCGGTGGAGGTGGCGCCGGCCCCGACAAACATCAGCATCATCATGAACAACAGAGAGGCAGGCACCATCTGGCCGATGTCGATGGAGTTGAAGCCGGCGGTACGGGCGCTGGTGGACTGGAAGAAGGCCGCCAGCCACTGACCGCCGAAGGAGGCCTTGCCGAGGGTGCCCGGGTTGTTGTGCTCCAGCAGCCAGAACATCAGGGTACCCAGCAGCAGCAGGCCCGGGGTCATGATCAGCATCAGCTTGCTGTGCAGCTTGAGCTTGCGCCAGCGGCGATTGCGCACCAGGTCGACGATGACGGTGAAGCCGATCCCCCCCAGAATGATCAGCGCGGCTATGGTCAGGCTGATGATGGGGTCGTCTCTATAGTCGATGAGATTGTTGGCAAACAGCGAGAAGCCGGCGTTGTTGAAGGCCGAGACCGCGTGGAAGAAGCTGACGTAGAGGCCGCGCTCCCAGCCGAGCTCGGGCACCCAGCGGATGGCCATCAGGCCGGTGCCGATGAGCTGGGCGATGAAGGCGAACAGCACGATCCGCTTCACCAGCTGGATGATGTTGACCGACCCCTCCTGGCCCAGCGCCTCTTTGGCCAGCACTTGTTGGCGCAGACCGACCCGCTTGCTGAACATGGCGATCAGCAGCAGGGTCATGGTCATCTGGCCGAGGCCGCCAATCTCCATCAGCATCAGCAAAAAGATCTGCCCCTGCAGGGTGAAGGCGGTGCCGGTATCCACCACCCCGAGCCCGGTCACGCTGATGGCCGAGGTGGCAGTGAACAGGGCGTTGATGAAGCTCACTTCGCCGTTGTGGCTGGAGGGCTGCACCAGAAACAGGGTGCCGACCAGCAGGATGATCAGGAAGCTGCCGAGGATCAGCTTGGCTTCGCTCCAGCGCGACTCGTCGTCCCGGTGCAGGGCGAAGGCGTAGTTGCTACGCCAGCGGGTCATAGGGTTTCCAGCCAGTGGTCGATGGCGTGCTTGTTGCCCGCCAGGATCAGGATGTCACCCAGTTGCAGCTCCATCTTGCCGGTCAGCACGTTGTGCAGCACCTGGCCGCGCTTGATGGCCAGCAGTTGCAGTTCGGTCTGCTGCAGCAGATGCAGATCGGCGAGGGTGCGGCCATTTTGCGGCAAACCGATGACGAATTCGGTCAGCACCATGTCGTGGCCCAGCTCCAGATAGTCGAACAGCCGGTTGTCCAGCATGCTCTGGGCGACCCGGCGGCCCATGTCCCACTCCGGGTTGATCACCTTGTCGGCTCCCACCTTCTGCAGGATCTTGGCGTGGAACTTGTCGCGCGCCTTGACCCACACCTTCTTCACGCCGGCTTCCTTGAGGACGAGGGTGGTGAGGATGCTGGTCTCGAGGTTGTCACCGATGGCGACGAAGACGATGTCGAAGTCGGCCAGCCCCAGCTCGGCCACCGTGGCCTCGTCGGTGGCATCGGCGACGATGACGTGGTTGCAGAGAGTGGCGATTTGGCGGGTCTTGCTCTCGTCGATGTCTATCGCCAGCACCTCGGCATCCTGCCGTTGCAGCTCTTCACACAGGGCGCTGCCAAACAGTCCCAGGCCGATCACGGCAAATTGGTTGTTCATGAGTACTTCCTCAAGCGTCGGAGCCGGATACTCTACTCCTGCGGCATGAGTCCGAAAAGGGGGGCGGATTTTTCGTCCGGCGGCAATATAAGGTAGACTGCCCGCTTGCCATTGTCGGGACACGCAGATGAAACTCACCCCTTACGCCTCCTTGTTGACGCTCAACACCCTCGCCCTCGATGCCCATTGCCGCTGGCTGGCCGAAGTGGAACGGATCGACGATCTGCCGCAACTGGTAGCCAACCCCGAGCTGGCCGACTTGCCGAGGCTGGTGCTGGGCGGTGGCAGCAACGTGCTGTTTTGCGATGACTTCGCCGGTGTCGTAGTGCTCAACCGGCTCAAGGGGATAACGCTGCACGACGAGGGGGATCACTGGTTGCTGCACGTGGCGGCCGGCGAGAGCTGGCATGAGCTGGTGTGCCATAGCCTGCAGCAGGGCTGGTTCGGGCTCGAGAACCTGGCGCTGATCCCGGGCACGGTCGGGGCCGCCCCGGTGCAGAATATCGGCGCCTACGGGGTCGAGCTGGCCAGCGTCTGTGCCTATGTGGAGGCGTTCAACTGGCAGAGTGGCCAGCTGGAGCGCATCGAGGCGGCCGCCTGCGGATTCGGCTATCGCGACAGCATCTTCAAGCACGCCTGTCAGGACAGCCACTTCATCACCGCCGTCGGGCTGCGCCTCGCCAAGGCCTGGCAGCCGGTGGCGGGTTACGGCCCGCTGGCCGCGCTCGGGGAGCAGCCCACGGCGCAGGCCATCTTCGACACCGTCTGCGCCACCCGCATGGCCAAGCTGCCGGATCCGGCCGTGCTCGGCAATGCCGGCAGCTTCTTCAAGAACCCCGTGGTGACGGCGGCGCAGGCCGACCAGCTCAAGCAGCAATTCCCGCACCTTCCCTGCTACCCGGCCGCTGACGGGCAGGCCAAGCTGGCCGCGGGCTGGCTCATCGATCAGTGCGGCCTCAAGGGCTTTGCCATCGGCCGCGCCGCCGTGCATCAGGAGCAGGCCCTGGTGCTGGTCAATCTGGGCGGTGCCAGCGCCATGGAGCTGATCGCCCTGGCGGCTCACGTACGCGACAGCGTGGAGCAGAAATTTGGTGTGCTGCTGGAGCACGAGGTGCGCTTCATGGGGCGCAGCGGTGAAACCTGGCTCGACGAGGTGCTCTCATGACCCTGACCCCCATCAGACAGACCCTGATCACCCTGCTCAGCGACGGCCAGTTTCACTCCGGCGAACAGCTGGGTGAGCAGCTCGGCATCAGCCGGGCGGCGGTCAGCAAGCACATGGCTGCGCTCAAGGAGCTGGGGCTGGACTTGTTCAGCCTGACCGGCAAGGGTTATCGGCTGGCGGTGCCGATGGCGCTCTATGACGAGGCACAGCTGCAGGCGTTGGCGCCCATGGCGCCGGTACACTGCTTTCCGGTCATCGACTCCACCAACCAGTACCTGCTGGAGCGGGTTAATCAGCTGAGCTCCGGCGAGAGCTGCCTGGCCGAGTGCCAGACCGCCGGTCGTGGCCGTCGCGGCAAGCCTTGGGTCTCCCCCTTCGGTTGCCAGCTGATCCTCAGCATGTACTGGCGGCTCGAGCAGGGCATGGCGGCCGCCATGGGACTAAGTCTGGCGGTCGGCGTGGCCGTGGTGCAGGCGCTGGAATCCCTCGGTTATCCGGGAGTGGAGCTGAAATGGCCCAATGACCTCTATTATCAGGGCCGCAAACTGGCGGGTATTCTGGTGGAGATGAGCGGCAGTGCCGGTGCCAGCTGTCATCTGGTGATCGGGGTTGGCCTCAATCTGGCGATGCCGAGCCGGGAGGGGGAGCGGATCGATCAGGCCTGGTCCGAACTGCGCCATATCCAGCCGGAACTGGTGGATCGCAATCTGCTGGCCGGCCGGGTGCTCGATCACCTGCAGCAGGCCATGCTCACCTTCGAACAGAGTGGTCTCGCCAGCTTCGTGGCGGACTGGAACCGGCTCGATCACTTCGCCGGCCGGCCGGTGCGGCTGCTGATGGGCGAGCAGGAGATCCGCGGCGTGGCGCGCGGCATCGATGATCGCGGCGCCCTGCGGCTGGAGACCGCTGAGGGGATCAAGTTCTACCTGGGCGGCGAGATCTCCCTGCGCCGGGGCGACTGAAGGCAGTGGCGATCGTCATGAATAGAAGAGGGGGCCTGCGGGCCCCCTCTTCATTGTGATTCGTGTTGGTAGCCGCTACTTGCGCAGTTTGATCTGCTCGATGGCGTGCTCGTTGCCCTTGGTCAGGATCAGGTTGGCCCGCTCCCTGGTCGGAAGTATGTTCTCTTTCAAATTCAGATAGTTGATATCTTGCCAGATGTTGTTGGCAATCTTGGTCGCTTCGCTCTCCGCCAGTTTGGCGTAGTGGTGGAAGTAGGAGTCGGGATCCGAGAAGGCGCCACTTCTGAACTTGAGGAAGCGCTCGATATACCAGGTGCGCAGCAGCTCGGCTTCGGCATCCACATAGATGGAGAAGTCGACGAAATCGGAGACGAAGACTCTATGGGGCTCCTGCGGATAATCCATGCCGCTCTGCAGTACATTGAGCCCTTCGAGGATCAGGATGTCCGGCTGCTCCACCACCTTCTTCTCGTCAGGGATGATGTCGTAGATAAGGTGGGAGTAGACGGGCGCCTCGACCTTTTCGTGGCCGGCGCGGATGTTGGCGACAAATTCCACCAGATGACGGATGTCATAGGATTCCGGGAAGCCCTTGCGGCGCATCAGGCCGCGCTCTTCCAGCACCTTGTTGGGATAGAGAAAGCCGTCGGTGGTGACCAGCTCCACCCGCGGGTGCTCCGGCCAGCGCTCCAGCAGTGCCTGCATGATGCGCGCTGTGGTGCTTTTGCCACCCGCCACGCTGCCGGCGATGCTGATGATGTAGGTACCCTTGCCGCGGGACTGACCGAGAAACTGTTCCAGTACCCGGCTGCGGCGCTGCTTGGCCTTGACGTAGAGATTGAGCAGGCGGGAGAGGGGCAGGTAGATCTCTTCCACCTCCTGCAATGACACCTTTTCATTGATCCCGCGCAGGGTCTGCAGATCGTGCTCGGTCAGGGTCAAAGGGACCGAGTCGCGCAATAACGCCCATTGTTCGCGGGTGAATTGCAGATAGGGGTTATGCTCTGTCGTCATGGTGTCATCACTGTTTCTTGGGCAGGGCGACCATACACCAAGGGGTGGGGAGCGACAAGAGAAGCGACGGTTTCGAGCGGAGAGTGAGTCCTTTTTTGCCTGGTTCCCGGCAATAATGCACATTTTGCAAGGCGCAATGGTTGCATCCCCAAAATGCTTACCATAAAATGCGCGACGCTTAGATGTCTGTCGTCTATTTGCTCGGCAAAAGCGATAAAACAACGGGTGCAAGCAGAATTACCGTTGTGGCATTTATGCAACTGGAGGGGTTCCCGAGCGGCCAAAGGGATCAGACTGTAAATCTGACGGCTCTGCCTTCGAAGGTTCGAATCCTTCTCCCTCCACCATATTTCTCTGCGGTTTGAGTTCTTTGGGTTAGAGAAATGCGGGCATCGTATAATGGCTATTACCTCAGCCTTCCAAGCTGATGATGCGGGTTCGATTCCCGCTGCCCGCTCCAAGATGCTGATACGGCTCAGGCGATAGCAGAGCCACACCTTAGGGTGAGTTCGGCAATCGAACCTGCCTGTCAGCACCAGCCTCTCTTCCCCACCAGATTCAAATCCATCATATAAACTGTTCTGTGGTTAGCTTGCCACCGCGTACTCAGCGTTAGTTTAGAGGGACGATCATGTCTAAAGAAAAATTTGAGCGTAATAAACCGCACGTTAACGTGGGTACCATCGGCCACGTTGACCACGGTAAAACCACCCTGACTGCCGCTATCACCAACGTGCTGGCCAAGCACTTCGGTGGTAAGGCTTTCGCCTTCGACCAGATCGACAAGGCACCGGAAGAGCGTGAGCGTGGTATCACCATCAACACCTCCCACGTAGAATACGACACCGCTACCCGTCACTACGCCCACGTAGACTGCCCGGGTCACGCCGACTACGTTAAAAACATGATCACCGGTGCTG